>NZ_JAPCJD010000019.1:0-66495 GCF_027707845.1 Aeromonas sp. QDB14
TGTGTTTGGAGACAGCCAGTTTACCAGCACCCTGTCTGTCAACTTCCACTTCCCCAAGATCCCGCGAAGAACCTTTTTTATTGCCTGAAATTCAGCACTCACTGGAGGGCAAGCGGGCACTATGGTGCTGTTCGTCGTTCACTTGTTGCCTGCCTGTACCGGAAAAAGTTGCGGCTGCTCTGGCCGCATTGAACCCACATGTTGGCTCTCTCCGTTTTCATCATTTTTAGCGTAATAACCCAGTCGGAGCCGTTCTGTCTAAACCCGCCGCCCGCGCTGCGATTGGGGTTGTATCTGAATCATAACTCGGTAGAGTAAGGGGCATTCTGGGTTGGTCCGTGCCATGGTTTCGGTTTCTTTTTCTGGTATGGGACTCTCCGCCTGTTTTCATTCACCTTCACTCAGTGGTACCGATATGGAACAAGTAAACAAGTCAACCTTCAACGATGTGCTGGAATATGTGCGTATGTCCCGTCGTCAGAACAAGCTCAAGCGTGAAATCGCGGACAACGAGAAAAAGATCCGTGACAACCAGAAGCGGGTAATGTTGCTCGACAACCTGAGTGACTATATCAAGCCCGGTATGAGCATTGACGAGGTTCAGGCCATCATCGCCAACATGCGTACCGATTATGAAGAGCGCGTAGATGACCATATCATCAAAAATGCCGAGCTTTCCAAGGAGCGCAAGGAGCTGAGTACCAAGCTGAAGAGTATGAGCACCAGCAAATAATACCGCCCCGCTCTCGTCAACACCGGCCTCTGGCCGGTGTTTCATTTTCATGCCGCAGCTCGGATCTCTTGCCGCGTTGCAACAATCGGCTCCCATTTTCACAATCGCCCTGTTAACATCGCTGCAAAGCGGTCAATAGATTTCAAGCCCTTGACTTGAAACGACTAAGCTTGATTGAAAGACAATAAATTGCGCAACCATGGTGGGGCTGATATGGGCGCATCAAAACAGACGGATTCAAATAAAGTGGCATCTCAGGATTCATCCGTACCTAATACGGACGGGCAACAGCAGCGTAAACGCCGACCCTGGTGGCGCTGGTTGTTCTGTTTTATCTTTTTGCTTTGCCTGGCTGCCGTGATCGCCCTGGTGGGTTATGAAATGAAGACCTCCCGACTGCAGTCACAGGAGATCTCCCGCTATGCGGCCACCCTGACCTATCAGATCGAACCCGGCCCCAGCAAGCAAATTGCCTTCCCCGACGACGGCCCGTTCGACAAGCGACTCGGTTATGTGCTGATGCCCATGATCCAGGAACGTCTCGTTCAGCGTGGCTACCAGGTGAGCGAACAGGTCCGTTTTTCCGATGCGCTCTACAACTACGCCAGCCACGGTTTCTTCGTGCCTTATACCGAGAAGGTCCAGGCAGGATTGACACTCTATGACTGCCGTGCAGAACCTTTCTACCAGTACAAGTATCCGACTCATTACTATCCGGATTTCAATGCCATACCGCCCTTGGTCATCCAGTCTCTGCTGTTTATCGAGAACCGTGAACTCCTGAGCAACAAGGAACCGCTGGCCAACCCGGCCGTAGACTGGCCGCGCTTTGCCAAGGCGGCGCTGTCTCAGGTGGGCAAGGCGCTGGATATGCAGGATCAATCTGCTGGCGGTAGCACCCTGGCGACCCAGGTGGAGAAGTATCGTCATTCTCCCGATGGACTGACCGTTTCGCCGACCGAGAAGATCCGCCAGATGGTCTCGGCCAGCGTTCGTGCCTATCGGCTGGGGCCCGAGACCCTGGAGGCCCGCAAGCTGGTTGCCTGGGCCTACCTCAACTCGGTCCCGCTCTCTGCGGCGCCCGGTTATGGCGAGGTGCACGGTCTCGGTGATGGCCTCTGGGTCTGGTTTGGCGCCAATGTCGATGAGGTGAATCGACTGCTGGATCCCGCTCGCAACCAGGATTCTACCCTGGCCGAGCAGGGCCTTGCCTTGCGCCAGGTTGTCTCCCTGATGATCGCCCACCGCCGTCCTTCCTATTACCTGGCGCAGGGTAGAGAAGCACTGTCTACCCTGACAGACAGCTATCTGCGACTCTTCGTGCAGGAGGGAATGATCACGCCCCCCCTGATGGAGTCGGCTCTCAAGGCCAAGCTGGTCTTCCGCGATTTCCTGCAGGCACCTGCCATCACTCGAGTCAACAACAACAAGGGGCTGCAGGTGGCTCGCACTCGTCTCAGTCGTCAGCTCGGGGTGCAGCTTTATGATCTGGACCGCATGGATCTGACGGCCAACACCACCCTCAACATGCCGCTGCAGAACGAGGTGTCACGGTATCTGCAGCAACTGGCAGACCCTGCATTCGCAGCCCAGGTGGGCCTGTTTGGTGAGCGCCTGCTCTCGCCGGAGAAGACGGGTGATGTGAAGTACAGCTTTACCCTGTTCGAGAAGACGCCGGAAGGGGTCAAGGTGAGGGTGCAGACCGACAACACGGACCAGCCGTTCGACATCAATGAGGGCAGCAAGCTTGAACTGGGATCCACCGCCAAGTTGCGGGTGCTGACGACCTATCTCGAGATTGTCACCGAGTTGCATGACAGCTACGGCAACATGCCGGTGGAGAGCCTGCGAAAGATCGAAGTGTCCGATCAGGACAACATCAGCCGCTGGGCCATCGCCTATCTGATGAGTACCAAGGACAGAAGCCTGCCGGTGATGCTGGAGGCCGCGCTGGACCGCAAGTATTCAGCAAGCCCCTATGAAGGCTTCTTTACCGGTGGTGGCATGCACACCTTCAACAACTTCCGCAAGGAAGACAACGGCCGCATCCCGCCTATTCGTGATGCGCTGCGGGAATCCATCAACCTGCCCTTCGTGCGCTTGATGCGGGACATCGTCCGCTACAGCCTCTACAAGGAGGGCAATCGTGCCCAGTTGCTGAAAGATGACAGGGATCCGCGCCGTACCGAGTACCTGGCCAAGTTTGCCGACAAAGAGGGCCAGACCTATCTGCTGAGGTTCTGGCGTAAATATCGTGGCAAAAGTGCAGAAGAGCAGCTCGATACCTTCCTCGATGGTCTCAAACCCAGCGCGGTGCGTCTCGCCGCGGTGCATCGCTATCTGATGCCGGAAGCCTCCCAGGCCGACTTTGCCGCTTTCCTGGCCAAGCGCCTGCCGCGGGAGAAATTGACCGAGAAGCGCATAGAGCAGCTCTATACCAATTACGGCCCCGGCAAATATTCTCTGCCGGATCAAGGTTATATCGCACGGGTGCATCCACTCGAGCTGTGGTTGCTTGCCTATCTCAAGGAGTTTGACAAGGCCACCTTTACCGATGCGGTAACCGCCAGCCGTGACGAGCGTCAGGAGGTCTACAGCTGGCTGTTCAAGACCCGTCATCGCAGTGCCCGGGATAGCCGGATCCGCACCATGCTGGAGGTTGAGGCCTTCCTCGACATCCATCAGCGCTGGGCTCGCCTGGGCTACCCGTTCGATCACCTGGTTCCGTCCCTGGCGACCGCACTGGGCAGCTCGGGCGATCGTCCTGCAGCGTTGGCCGAGCTGATGGGGATCATCCAGAACGGCGGCATTCGTGCACCGACTTTGCGCATCGAGCACCTCTCCTTTGCCAAGGGGACCCCCTTCGCCACCGTCTTTGAGCCGGCGAACACCCAGGGGGAGCGGGTGATGCCTGCCGAGGTGGCCAACGCTTTGCGCAATGCACTCTCCAAGGTGGTGGAAGGGGGGACGGCGCGGCGTATCGCCGGGGCCTTCGCCTTGCAGGATGGTACTGTCCTGGCCCTGGGGGGCAAGACGGGGACCGGGGACAACCGGATCGAGACGGTTGGTCGCTACGGCAATGTGACCAGTTCACTGGCTCGCAACCGGACTGCGACTTTCGTCTTCTACATCGGGGATGATCACTTCGGCACGCTGACGGCCTATGTACCCGGCAGCCAGTCCGACAAGTTCCGCTTCACGTCGGCGCTGCCTGTACAGGTGCTCAAGGGGATGGCCCCCCTGCTGGTACCCTATCTGCAACCCGCTACTCACACCCAGTGCATGGCGGGCAGCTGAGCGGACATCGCATGAAAAAACGGGGCCATTTCGGCCCCGTTTGATTGTGTACTGCACGCCGCCATGAGGTGGACGTGAGTCATCACTTACAACAGATCTTCAATTTCACCGCGCAGGTACTGGTACATCTCGCGATAGGCTACCGGCGGCTTGTTCAGCTCCCGCTCCTTGTTGGTGGTGCGGATCAGCTGACGCAGCTTCTGGCGATCCAGCTCGTGGAACTGGGACATCAGCTCGTTGAGGGCGCTGTCGCCTTCGGTGATCAGCCGCTCGCGCCACTGTTCGAGGCGGTGCAGGCGGGCGTTCACGGTGGAGTGACGCATCTTGATGATGGAGAGGGCCTCTTCGATGGGGGCGACATCGCGGCTACGCATCAGACGGCCGATGAACTGGAGATGGCGGCGGAAGGACTCATCCTTCTTCGGCTTGAGCTTGCGGCCCAGCTCGACCGCTTCGGCAAGCTCTTCATCCAGGGGGATCTTCTCCAGCTCGCTGTGACTTAGGGAGACGATCTCTTCCCCCATCTTCTGCAAGGCCTCGGCATCACGCTTGAGCTGGCTCTTGCTGGGGCCCCAGTCTTCCCACTCGTTGTCGTCTTGATATTGACTCATCGGTCTCTGTATTCCTGTCATTCACGTTTGGCGGATATGTTACCAGCTTCTCCCGCTGGGCGCAGGGGTCTGATATGCTTAGCCCCTTTCCTTCCCTTCATACAGATGTGAGTTATGGACCAGCAAGATCAAATCCGCCAGGATCAATCCCATCTCGAGGCCGTGGTCGCCGAGGCCCTTGAGATAGCGAAAGGGCTGGGCGCGGGGCTTGCCGAAGTCTCCATCAGCAAACAGACCGGCCTCTCGGTGAACACCCGGGGCTGCGAGCTGGAAAGCATCGAATTCAACAAGGATGGCGCACTCGGCATCGCCGTCTATCGCGACGGATGCAAGGGTTCCTCCTCCACCACGGATCTGACCAAGCCGGCCATTCGCGCCGCCGTGGAAGCGGCCATGGAGATCGCCCGCCACACCTCTCCCGATGACTGCGCCGGTCTTGCGGATGCGGATCTGCTGGCCTGGGATGCCCCGGACCTGCAACTGTGCCACCAAATCGAGCTGGATCCCCAGCGTGGCATCGCGCTGGCCATCGAGTGCGAGCGGCTGGCCCTGGGGCGGGATGCCCGCATCAAGCACTCTGACGGAGCCAGTTTCTCCAGCCACCTGGGCGTCAAGGTCTATGGCAACAGCCACGGCTTCGTCAAAGGCTATGCAGCGTCCCGCAACTCCCTGAGCTGCGTACTGATCGGCGAGCAGGATGGCGACATGCAGCGCGACTACGGCTACTCCTCCAGCCGCTCCCTGGACGGGCTGTGGAGCCCCCAGCGCATCGCTGACGAGGCGGTGGAGCGTACTGTTTCCCGCCTGGGGGCTCGCAAGATCAGCACCCGCCATGCCCCTGTGCTGTTCCACCCCGATACCGCTGCCGGTCTGTGGGGCCATCTGGTGATGGCAATCAGCGGGGGCAACCTCTATCGCAAGTCGAGCTTCCTGCTGGACAAACTGGGCAAGCAGATCCTGCCCGAGTGGCTCACCATCCAGGAGTTCCCCCACTTGCCGGGAGGACTTGCCAGCACCCCGTTCGACGGGGAAGGGGTTCGCACCCGCGACATGGACATCATCCGCAACGGCGAGCTGATGAGCTGGCTGCTCACCTCCTACTCCGCCCGCAAACTGGGCCTGACCACCACGGGCCATGCCGGGGGTATCCATAACTGGCAGGTTTCCAATACCGGCCAGGACTTCCAGGGCATGCTCAAGGAGATGGGTACCGGGCTGCTGGTGACCGAGCTGATGGGGCAGGGGGTCAACATCGTCAATGGTGATTACTCCCGCGGCGCAGCCGGTTTCTGGGTTGAAAATGGCGAGATCCTCTATCCTGTGGAGGAGATCACCATTGCAGGCAATCTGGCCGACATGTTCAGCCATATCGTGGCGGTGGGCAGTGATGAGGATGAGCGTTCCAGCCTCAAGACCGGCTCCGTGCTGGTCGAGCAGATGAAACTGGCGGGGCACTGATCCCCTCCGTCCGATCTGGTACACGGCCATGAAAAAGGCCCCCTCGCTTTGCGAGGGGGCCTTTTTATCGTCGGCTCATGGTGAAGCCAGCTTATTCCTTGATGCGCTCGATGCGACCACCCAGGCCTTGCAGCTTGTGCTCGATGTCTTCGTAGCCACGGTCGATGTGATAGATGCGATCGACGATGGTGGCCCCTTCGGCCACGAAGCCGGCCAGCACCAGGCTGGCGGAGGCGCGCAGATCGGTCGCCATCACCTGGGCACCTTTGAGCTGCTGGGTGTCGCGGCAGATGGCCACATTGCCCTGCAGTTCGATGTCGGCACCCATCCGTACCAGCTCGGGCACGTGCATGAAGCGGTTCTCGAAGATGGTCTCGGTGACCATGCCGGTGCCCTGGGCGACCGCGTTCAGCACGGTGAACTGTGCCTGCATGTCGGTCGGGAACGCCGGGTAGGGGGCTGTCTTGATGGTGACAGGTTTCAGGGTACGACCTGTCATGTCGAGGGTGATCCAGTCGTCACCCTTTTCAATCAGGGCGCCAGCCTCTTCCAGTTTGACCAGTACGGCTTCCAGTAGGCTGGGGTCGGTGTTGCGGCAGGTGATCTTGCCACCGGTCACGGCGGCGCCCACCAGGAAGGTGCCGGTCTCGATGCGATCGGGCTGCACGCTGTAGCTGCCACCGTGCAGACGTTCTACGCCGTCGATGGTCAGGGTATCGGTGCCCGCGCCCTGGATCTTGGCGCCCAGCGCGTTGAGGAAGTTGGCCAGATCGACCACCTCGGGCTCACGGGCGGCGTTTTCGATCACGGTGCGACCGTCAGCCAGGGTGGCGGCCATCATCAGGTTCTCGGTACCGGTCACGGAAACCATGTCCATCAGGATGTGGGCACCTTTCAGGCGGCCGTCGACGCGGGCTTTGATGTAGCCCTCTTCGATGACGATCTTCGCGCCCATCAGCTCCAGGCCGTGGACATGCAGGTTGACCGGGCGGGCACCGATGGCACAGCCGCCGGGCAGGGAGACGTCTGCTGCACCGAAGCGGGCTGCCAGCGGGCCCAGGGCCAGGATGGAGGCTCGCATGGTCTTCACCAGCTCGTAGGGGGCGACATGATTGTTTACCGCACCGGTCAGCACGGTCACGTTGCCGTTGACCTTGGTGGTGGCGCCCAGCATCTCCAGCAGCTTGAGGGTGGTACCCACGTCTTTCAGGCGCGGTACGTTGGAGAGTTGAACCTCTTCATCACACAGCAGGGTGGCAAACAGGATGGGCAGGGCGGCATTCTTGGCGCCGGAGATGGTCACTTCACCGGAGAGGGTGCAGGGGCCGGTGATCTTGAATTTGTCCATGGTTTACTTCTTTACCAAATCAGGAGGGCAGCTGGAATTTACGCTCGCGTTTCCACTCGGCGTCGGTATAGGCCTTGATGGAGAGAGCGTGGATCTCGTTGGTGGCGATCTTGTCCATCAGCGGGGCATAGATGGCCTGTTGTTTCTTGATCCGGCTCATGCCGTCAAACATGTCGCCGACGGCGATCACCTGGTAGTGACTGCCATCCCCTTTGACATGGACTTCGGACAATGGCAAAGCCTCGAGGAGTATCGCTTCAATTTCAGAGACTTGCATTATGAGTCCTCAGTTGTGAGCGGGGTTGAATGAAAGAGGCTGGCCACACCGTAGAGGTTGGCCAGCGTATGGAAATCGTTGGAGGCACCCACCAGTGTCGGAGTAGCACCCCGTGCCAGTGCCGCCTTGGCCCACTTGACCAGCAGGGCAAGGCCGGCGGAATCCAGGGTAGTGACAGCACCGAGTTCGAGCCGATCGTTCTGCCACCAGTCGGCGCGGCGTTGCCACAGATCGTTGACCTGCGGGGCCTGCAAGTCACCGCTCAGGATCATGACTTGATCACCAGCGGCTTGGCGTTGTGTTCACGCAGCTGGGCGATCACCGCATCGATGCCGTTCTGGCGAATGAGGCCGCCCAGCTCGTTCTGCTTGGCGGAGAGCAGGCTGATCCCTTCGGCAACCATGTCGAAGGCTTTCCACTCGCCGGTCTTGTTGTTCTTGCGCAGCTTGAACTCGAGGAAGATGTCCGGCTTGCCGGCCTCTTTCACGCTGACGTTGACGGCGGTGATGTTGCTCTCGGCGGCTTTACCGGGCTGGACCTTGACGGTCTGCTTGTCAAAGTGTGCCAGGGCGTCGGCGTAGGAGCTCACCATGTACTCGGTGAAGACGTCCACAAAGGCGTCACGCTGGGCAGGGGTTGTCTGTTTGATCTGGTTGCCGAGCACCTTGTAGGCGGCGAAGCGGTTGTCCACGTAGGGCAGCAGCTCCTCGCGGATGATAACGCGCAGGTGATCGGGGTTGCTCTTCACCTGGGCCTGATCGGCTTTCAGGCGGGCAAAGGTCTGCTGGGCGGCCTGATCCACGAGGGCATAGGGGTCCGAAGTATTGACATCCGCACGGGCGACGAGGGAGAACAGCATGCTGGTCATCAGACCCAGCATCAGGGCGATCTTCTTGAACATGGTTACTCCTTGGTTGCGGGTGTGTTGGCCGGGGAGGACTGGCTATAGAGGAACTTGCCAATCAGATCTTCCAGCACGATGGCGGACTTGGTGTCTTCGATCATGTCGCCATCCTTGAGCATGCTGGTGCCCATCTCCTCATCGCTGAACCCCGGTGCCAAACCGATGTACTGCTCACCGAGCAGGCCAGAAGTCAGGATGGAGAGGGTGCTGGTCTCGGAAAACTCGCCGGCACTCTTCTGCATCTGCAGGGAAACGATGGGGACCTGGCTTTTGGGATCCAGGGTGATGTCGCTGACACGACCGACGACGACGCCGCCGACCTTGACCGGCGAGCGCACTTTCAGGCCGCCGATATTATCGAAATGGGCGCGCAGGGTATAGGTTTCTCCTTCCGGTTTGAAACTCAATCCCGCCACTTGCAGTGCCAATGCCAGAATGGCGGCGATGCCAGCCAGCATGAAGGCGCCAACCAGAAATTCTACTTTGCTGAACTTCATCTTTCCCTTATCCAAACATGACTGCGGTGAGTATAAAATCCAGACCGAGCACGGCCAGGGATGAGTGAACCACGGTACGGGTCGTCGCCTGACTGATCCCGGCCGAGGTCGGTTTGGCATCATAGCCGTTGAAGAGCGCTATCCAGGTCACCACCAGGGCGAAGATCAGGCTCTTGATGGCGCCCTGCATGATGTCGTCCTGCCAGTCGACGGAGGCCTGCATGGCGGACCAGAAACTGCCTTCGTCCACCCCCAGCCAGTCGACACCAACCAGCTTGCCGCCAAAGATGCCGATCAGGCTGAACATGAAGGCCAGCAGCGGCATGCTGATGACCCCGGCCCAGAAGCGGGGCGCCACGACCCGACGCAGCGGATCGACCGCCATCATCTCCAGGCTGGAGAGCTGCTCGGTGGCCTTCATCAGGCCGATCTCGGCGGTGAGGGCGGAGCCCGCACGACCGGCGAACAGCAGGGCGGTGACCACAGGGCCCAGCTCACGGAGCAGGGAGAGGGAAACCAGAGGCCCCAGGCTCTGCTCTGCGCCGAAATCCTTCAATACGTTGTAACCCTGCAGGGAGAGCACCATGCCGATGAAGAGGCCGGACACCAGTATGATGGCGACGGATTGCACTCCCACCACATATAGTTGCTGCACCAGCAGCGGGAAATGCTTGCGTGGCTGGGGCCGTCCTGCCAGTGCATGAAACAGCATGATGGTTGCCCGGCCGACGGCGTTGATGAAACGCACACCGCTGCGGCCCAGCTTGCTTATCTGACTTGTTAACATCACAGATCCTGTAGCAGGTCACCTGCCGGAAAATGAAACGGAACAGGACCGTCGGGCAATCCCTTGAGGAACTGCTCGACTTCGGGATTGTGCTCCTCGCGCAGCTGCTCCGGTGTGCCGTGTGCCACTACCTTGCGGTTGGCGATGATGTAGGCGTAGTCGGCGATGCTCAGCACCTCCTTCACGTCGTGGGTGACGATGACGGAGGTGATGCCGAGGGCATCGTTGAGCTCCTTGATGAGCTTCACCAGCACCGCCATGGTGATGGGGTCCTGCCCCACGAAGGGCTCGTCATACATGATGAGATCCGGATCCAGCGCGATGGATCTCGCCAGGGCCGCGCGACGCGCCATGCCACCGGAGAGCTCGGACGGCATCAGCTTGGCCGCCCCGCGCAGACCGACGGCCTGCAGTTTCATCATGACGATGGTGCGGATCAGCTCTTCCGGCAGGCCGGAGTGCTCCCGCAGCGGGAAGGCCACGTTGTCGAAGACGGTCATGCCGGTGAACAATGCGCCACTCTGGAACAGCATGCTCATCCGTTTCCGCACTTCATACAGGCGTGAACGGGAGAGCGTGGGAACGTCTTCCCCGTCAAACAGGATGTGACCGGACTCAGGCTTGAGCTGGCCCCCGATCAGGCGCAGCAAGGTGGTCTTGCCGATCCCGCTCGGACCCATGACGGCGGTGACCTTGCCACGGGGAATGGTCAGGTTGATCCTGTCGTACAGCAGCCGATCCCCGTGACTGAAGGTCAGGTCGGAGATGGTGATCAGGTCATCGTTCAAACAATTGTCCATCCGGTATAAATGAAGAGCGAATTTTATGGGCTAGTCTAGGTCTAAGCAACAGCGAGGAACAACTATTGAGCGGGTTTCCCCCCCAAGTACGCGACAGTTTTATGTAACAACCTGCGTCAATGACCGCCCATTCCGCATCCGATTCGCTTATCTCGGCAGACTTTTTTATAATCCCGCAGCAAATTTCGGCCCGGAGCTGTGCCTTTATGTCTGTAAAGCCTGAAAAAGTGTCTGAATTGTTCGATTTCCGTCGCAGCGCCCGAGCGGTGCTGGACATAGAAAAACAAGCCATTGATGGACTCTACCAGTACCTTGACGAGGCGTTCGAGCGCGCCTGCGAGATGGTGCTGCGCTGTGGCGGCAAGATAGTGGTGACCGGCATGGGCAAGTCGGGTCATATCGGCAACAAGATTGCCGCGACCCTGGCCAGCACGGGGACGCCCGCCTTTTTCCTGCACCCGGGCGAGGCCAGCCACGGGGATCTCGGCATGATCTCAGCCGGGGATCTCATCATCGCCATTTCCAACTCCGGCGAGAGCGACGAGATCCTGGCCCTGCTGCCGGTGCTCAAGCGCCGCGGCATTCCACTCATCTGCATGACAGGCAATCCGGCTTCCACCATGGCGAAAGAGGCCAACGTGCACCTGTGCATCAAGGTGGAGAAAGAGGCCTGCCCCCTCGGTCTGGCCCCGACATCCAGCACTACCGCCACCCTGGTGATGGGGGACGCGCTGGCCGTGGCCCTGCTGGAGGCCCGTGGCTTCACCGCCGATGACTTTGCGCTGTCGCATCCGGGCGGGTCCCTCGGCAAGCGGTTGCTGCTGCGAGTGGGCGATCTGATGCACGGCGGCGAGTTGTTGCCCAAGGTGGGGATAGATGCCACCATCAGCCAGGCGCTGCTGGAAGTAAGTCGCAAGGGGCTCGGCATGACGGCGGTGGTGGACGATCAAGGGCTGCTTGCCGGTCTGTTCACCGATGGTGACCTGCGCCGCATTCTGGACCTGCAGGTGGACATCCATCACACCCCCATCAGCCGCGTCATGACGGTGAACTGTGTTACCGTAGGGCCTGAGATGATGGCGGCCGAGGCCGTCAAGCTGATGGAAACCAGGAAAATCAACGGGTTGTTGGTCGTGGATGGGGAGAGACACCCGCTGGGTGCCTTCAACATGCATGACCTGCTGAAAGCCGGAGTAATTTGATGCAAGACGTACCGACCCTCTATGGTCCGGTGACGCGCAGCCAGTACGAGAAGGCGGCGCAGATCCGCCTGCTGGTGTGCGATGTGGATGGGGTGCTCTCCAACGGCCTCATCTATATGGACAATAACGGCGAAGAGCTGAAGACTTTCTGCACCCGTGACGGTGCCGGCATGCGTGCCCTGCTCAATGCGGGCATCGAGATTGCCATCATCACGGGGCGAACCTCCCGCATCGTCAGCGATCGCATGAAGAGTCTGGGAGTCCAGCATCTGGTGCAGGGGGCAGACAAAAAGCTGCCCCACTTCGAGGCCTTGCTGACCAAGCTCGGGCTGGATGCATCGCAAGCCGCCTATATGGGAGATGACACCATCGATTTGCCGGTGATGCAGGCTTGCGGCCTGGGTATCGCCGTTGCCGACGCCCATCCGCTTGTGCTGACGAAGGCGGATCTGGTGACGCGGCTTGGCGGTGGCGTCGGGGCCGTGCGCGAGGTGTGCGACCTGATCTTGCAGGCCCAGGGATTGGCTGACTATCAACCCGAGGCGTCGCGATGAGCAAACAGACTGTGCTGTTCGGCCTGCTGTTTCTGGCAACGCTGGCGGCCTGGCAGCTGGGGGAGATCGAGCTGGTCCCCGAGCCGACCACCAAGACGGAAAATTTTCAACCGGACTTCACCGCCAGAGAGTTGGTGACGACCCGTTTCAACGAGCAGGGCAAGCGCACCGAGCGGCTGGAATCCGAATATGCGGAGTACTACCAGGTGCTCGAGCAGGCCACTTTCACCAAGCCGGTGGTCTACATGTTCGATGACAAGGGCGCGGCCGAATGGAAGCTGACGGCCGAAACCGGGGTGCTCAACACCGATGACAATGTGATCCTCCGTGACAAGGTACATCTGGACGGTCTGCTGCCCGCTTCCTTCATCTCCACGCTGGATACCTCCTATCTGGAGCTGGATCTGGTGACGCAGGGGATGAGAAGCAACCAGCACATCAGCATTGTGGGCCAGGAGTTCCAGACCGAGGGCGTTGGCCTCAAGGGTCACCTGGAACGTAAATATTTCGAGTTACTGGATAAAGGCCATGCCACTTATTTCAATGAAAAACGTTAATCTGGCCCTCACGGCCCTGTTGCTGTGCGGTTCCCTGAATGCCAAAGAGTCCGACTTTGCCGAGAAGGTCTATGTGGATGCGGTCAAGCAGGTGGCCGAGATGCAGGACAACCGCATCACCTTCAGCGAGGATGTCATCATCACCCAGGGCACTATCAAGATTAAGGCCGACAAGGTGGTGGTGATCCGCTCCGGCGACAAGGGCGCCGAGGTCATGACCGCGTATGGCAACCCAGCCACCTTCTTCCAGGTGCTGGACAACGGCAAACCGGTCAATGCCCATGGCAACAGCATCCGCTACGAGCTTAAGAACCGGTTGGTGACCATCACCGGCAATGGCCAGCTCAAGCAGGAAGACAGCCAGGTGACCGGCGATCTCATTCGCTACGACATCGTCAAGCAGAAGATGATTGCCGAGAGCAAGGGGCCCACCCAGCGCGTCAAGACGGTGTTCCTGCCGGATCAGGTGGAGAACTTTGACAAACCCGCCGATCAGAAGAAGTAGGAAACAACAGCCATGGCAGTGTTAAAAGCAACGGGTCTGCAAAAGAGCTACAAGCGCCGCATGGTGGTCAGCGATGTGAGCCTGGAGGTGGGAACGGGCCAGATCGTGGGCCTGCTCGGCCCGAACGGCGCGGGCAAGACGACCTCCTTCTACATGATCGTGGGCCTGGTGCAGCGGGATGCCGGCCTCATCACCATCGACGAGCAGGACATCAGCCTGCAGCCCATGCATATCCGTGCCCGCAATGGCATCGGCTATCTGCCCCAGGAGGCCTCCATCTTCCGGCGCCTGTCGGTGTTCGACAACTTGATGGGGGTCATGCAGACCCGCAAGGGGTTGAGCCGCGAAGAGCGGGAGGATAAGGTCGAACAGTTGCTGGAAGAGTTCAATATCACCCATATCCGTGACAGCCTGGGCCAGAGCCTCTCGGGTGGGGAGCGGCGCCGGGTGGAAATCGCCCGGGCGCTGGCGGCAGAGCCGAGATTCATTCTGCTCGATGAGCCTTTCGCAGGTGTTGATCCTATTTCAGTCATCGATATCAAAAAGATCATCCAGCATCTGAAAGAACGCGGGTTGGGTGTGCTGATTACGGACCACAACGTCAGAGAGACGCTGGATGTGTGCGAGAAGGCCTACATCGTCAGCCACGGCAAGATGATTGCCGAGGGCGCACCGGCCGATATCCTCGCCGATGAGCAGGTCAAGCGCGTCTATTTGGGCGATCAATTCAGTCTATAGTAAGGGGGCACCCCTCATTTTTGTTAGGTGACTGCCTCGCTGAACATAAGGATATCCCGACGTAGATGAAGCCGACATTACAGTTGCGTCTCGGTCAGTCCCTGACCATGACGCCACAATTACAACAAGCGATTCGTCTGCTCCAGCTCTCCACCCTGGAACTCCAGCAGGAAATTCAGCAAGCGCTCGACAACAACCCCTTGCTGGAGCAAGAGGAGAACGAGGCGCAGGAAACCAGTCAGGCAGAGACACAGGACGCCAGTCAACTCGACTCCAGCGATGCCATGGCCCAGGAGAGCATGCCGGATGAACTGCCGGTGGACACCACCTGGGACGAGGTCTACTCGGCCGGTACAGCTCAGAGTGCAGGCCCCATCCATGACGGGGAAGACAGCGTCTATCAGGGGGAGACCACTGAGAACCTGCAAGACTACCTGCTGTGGCAGATGCGGCTCACCCCGTTCAGTGATGTGGATGCTGCCATCGCCCTTGCCATCATCGATGCCATCGACGAATCCGGGTATCTGACTGCCACCCTCGAGGATATTCAGGCTGCAGTCAGCAGCGAGGAGGTAGAAGTCGAACTGGATGAGATCGAAGCCGTGCTCAAGCGGGTGCAGCATTTCGATCCGGTCGGCATCGCCGCCCGTTCGGTGCAAGAGTGTCTGCTGATCCAGCTCGGCCAGTATTCGCCGGACCTGCCCTGGCTCGACGAAGCCAGAGAGGTGATCCGCGAACACATGGACCTGCTCGGCAATCGCGACTACCGCACCCTGGCTCGCAAGACCCGCCTCAAGGAGAGCGATCTCAAGGAGGTGCTGGATCTCATCCAGCAACTGGAGCCCAGGCCCGGCAACGGCATCATCCAGAGTGAATCCCAGTACGTGATCCCGGATGTGTCCGTGGTCAAGAAGGGCAGCAAGTGGGTGGTTGAACTCAATCCGGACTCTGCTCCGCGCATCCGTGTCAACGAGGCCTATGCGGCCATGGCACGCAATGCTCGCAGCAGCACGGATACCCAGTTCATCCGTTCCCATTTGCAGGAGGCCAAGTGGTTCATCAAGAGCCTGGAGAGTCGTAACGACACCCTGCTCAAGGTGGCCAGCTGCATCGTCGAGCAGCAGCAGGGCTTTTTCGAGTACGGCGAAGAGGCCATGAAACCCATGGTACTCAACGACATCGCGGAAGCGGTGGAGATGCATGAGTCGACCATTTCACGGGTCACGACTCAGAAGTACATGCATACGCCCCGCGGCATTTTTGAACTGAAGTTTTTTTTCTCCAGTCACGTCAATACGGAGGGAGGAGGAGAGTGCTCATCGACCGCTATTCGCGCCCTGATCAAGAAGCTGGTGACGGCGGAAAACCCCGCCAAGCCGCTTAGTGATAGCAAGATCGCGGATTTGCTGGCCGAACAGGGTATTATGGTGGCGAGACGCACGATCGCAAAGTACCGTGAATCCTTGTTGATTCCGCCATCCAATCAGCGCAAACGCCTGGTTTAGGCAAACAAAAGGAAGACGTTATGCAAATTAACCTGACCGGACACCATGTCGAGATTACCGAAGCTCTGCGTGATTATGTGAACAACAAATTTGCCAAACTCGAGCGTCACTTTGACCATATCAACAACGTACACGTGGTGTTGAGCGTCGAAAAACTGAACCAGATCGCCGAAGCCAAGCTGCATGTCAGCGGGGGAGAGGTGTTCGCCAATTCGCAGCATGCCGACATGTATGCGGCGATTGATACCCTGCTGGATAAACTGGATCGGCAGATCATCAAGCACAAAGATAAGTTAAATCAAAAATAACTATGCAACTTGAACACATACTGAGTCGGGACTGCACCAAGAGTGCGGTCCCTTGTACCAGCAAGAAACGCGCGCTCGAGATCATCAGTGAACTGGCCGCAGAGCGCCTCGGCGCTTCCCGCCAGGTCCTGTTTGAAAGCCTGCTGGCGCGAGAAAAGATGGGCAGTACCGGGATCGGAGCCGGTATCGCCATCCCCCACGGCCGGATTGACGACGCCTTCGCGCCGACCGCCGTGTTGATGACCTTCTCCGAGCCCATCCCTTTCGATTCTATCGACAATCAACCGGTTGACCTGCTCTTTGCATTGCTGGTGCCGGAAAGCGAGTGCAAGCAGCACCTCAAGACTCTTTCCCTGATGGCATCCAAACTGGGTGACAAGGCCGTCTGCCGCCAGTTGCGCCAGGCGACCAGCGACGAAGAACTCTATCAGATCATGACGTCGGCCTGAGGCCGGGTCTGACACAGCCACGTTGGCGTGAGGGGACAAGATGCAGTTAATAGTAGTAAGCGGTCGTTCGGGCTCCGGCAAGACGGTGGCCCTGAGGGTGCTCGAGGATCTCGGGTACTACTGCGTGGACAACCTGCCGGTCAACCTGCTGCCCCAGTTGATCGTGTCGGTGGAGAGTCAGTATGACAAGCTGGCGGTCAGCATCGACGTGCGCAACCTGCCTGCCCAGGCAGACAGGCTGGAGAACCTGCTGAGCCAGGTGCGCAACGAGGGGCGAGTCAAGTTTTCGAGCTTCTTCTTCGATGCGGACAACGCGACCCTGCTCAAACGCTACGGTGAGAGCCGCCGTCTGCACCCTCTGTCCCGCAACAAGCTTTCGCTGGACGAGGCGATCCGAGAAGAGACCCACCTTCTGGCACCGCTCTCCTCGACGGCCGACCTGCGCATCGATACCACCAATCTCAGCATTCACGACCTGAGCGAGCTCATCAAGACCCGAGTGCTCGGCAAGAAAGAGAACGAGCTGGTGCTGGTGTTTGAGTCGTTCGGCTTCAAGTACGGTATTCCCAAGGATGCCGACTTCGTGTTCGACGCCCGCTTCCTGCCCAATCCGCACTGGATCCCCGAGCTCAAACCCTTCACCGGCAAGGATGAGCCGGTGGCCCGCTACCTCTCCAGCCAGCCTGACGTGATGCAGTTCATCCTGCAGATCGAGAACATGCTGGCGACCTGGTTGCCTCATCTGGAGCGCAACAATCGCAGCTATGTGACGGTCGGCATCGGTTGTACCGGTGGCCAGCACAGATCGGTGTTCATTGCCGAGCAGCTGGCCGGTGCATTCCGGTTGCTTGGCAAGAACGTGCAGATCCGCCATCGCACGTTGGACAAGCGTTCAAACCCCGCCTGACAGATCCACAGGATGCTCAGATGACCGTTTCCGCCTCGGTAGAAGTCAAAAACAAGTTAGGCATTCACGCCCGACCGGCCATGATGCTGTTCGAGCTGGTGCAGGGGTTCGATGCCCACGTGCTGCTGCGCAACGAAGAGGGAGTCGAGGCCGACGCGGACAGCGTGATCGGCCTGCTGATGTTGGACTCCGCCCAGGGCAAACAGCTGGAGGTGCAGGTGGAGGGCCCCGAAGAGGTGGAGGCCCTGGCCGCCGTGGTGGCGCTGTTCACCTCGGGCTTCAATGAGGAGTAATACGCCTCGGCGTGCTCAAGGTGCGCTGCGAGCCAGCGCCTTGAAAGCGGCAAAATCCCGACAAGCCAGCAGACTTCTGCTGGCTTTTTCGTTCATCAGTGCCAGAAACAGATCATAAAGTCCCATGGCTTCCTCATAATCCGCCTTGGCGATGGCCAGCACGAAGATGAGGGTAGCGCTCTCGCCGTTACCCCAATCGATCCCCTGGGGGGCCAGCACGGTATAGACCAGGGTGCGGCGCGCCAGGAGGCCGAGGGAGTGGGGCAGAGCGATGCCGTCCCCCAGCATGGTTGAGACGATCTGCTCCCGCTCCTGCAAGGATCCCCGGAATCCGCTCTGCACCAGATCCTCCGCCTCAAGCTGGCTGCAGATGCGATCAAACAGCGCCCCCTGGCTGATGGGTTCATCAAGCACCATGAAGTGGTCGGCATCGAAATACTTGTCGAGCAGATAGGGACGGGTGCGATCGACGAGCACCAGCTTGCCGAGCTGCTCCAGCTGGTACTGGGTCGGGAAGGGGGAGACCTGCACCACGGGAGTATTCTTCTCGCTCACCTTGAGGGTGCTGATGACGAAATCCTGCTCGACTCGCACCAGTCCCTCATAGTCCCGCACCGATTCCAGCGTGGTCAGCTGCAGTTGGGGGTATTCCCACCGGATGCGTGCTTCCAGCACCCGGAAGGTGGCGTTGCCCGCATCGCACAGCAGCAGCGCCTGGGGGCGCCGGGTGTAACCGATGTCGTAGTGGCGCTCCAGGCCGACCCCGATGTGGATCACCAGGTAGCCGATCTCGTAGTGGGTCAACCGGTAGGGGGTCTGCCTGATCCACTCAGAGATGGCCGCCAGGGTGATGTCGTAGGCGAGGGGGTAATACTGCTTGATGTGGTCCGCCAGGGGATTGTGGCTGCCAATCTGGTATTTGACCCGCAGCAGCATGGCGCCGATGTGGGTCTGCAGGTCGGCTCGCAATTGCGGGTCGCCGCGCAGGTCATAGGGGTAGTGCTGGTGGATGTAACCCAGCAGGTGTGCAGTCAGTTGCTCGCTCTCGGCCGCCATGGCCGGGCTGAGCAGGGGCGTCTCTGCAGTGAGGCGAGCCTGGATCTGGATGGCGAGACAGGCGATCTCTTCCTGCCCCGGTGACGTCAGGGTCGGCAGCTCGGCATAGATGTCGCGGGCCACCACTGCCAGGGGCGGGGTGATGTCGTCGCTGGCAAACTGGCGCAACTCGTGGCCAGACGCCTGGCGAAGCAGGGCGACGGCACAGTAGACGGTGACTTGCTGCAGGCTCTCGTCGGCCAGGCGCAGCTGATGGCGACCGAGTTGCTCGTGAATGTGGTTGCCCACTACCTCCAGCGTCTTGCTGGGGCAGAGGGTGGGCAACAGGCTCTGGAGCGGATGCTGGTGCAGCAGCTCCTGGCAGAGCAGTTGGGTGAGGCAGGCGCGGATCGCCATCTCGCTTCCCGCAATGCGCATCCCCACTCTGGGTTTGCTGTCGATGGTGAGCCCGAAGTGGGCGAGCCGCTCCCGCACCTCCGTCATGTCCCCTTGCAAAGCCGCCCGGCTCAGATACCAGGTGTCCGCCAGCTCGTCGAGTTTGATCCCCTGTTCCGCCGTCAGCAGCAAGACCTGGAGGTGCAGCACCCGCTCGCGGCTGGTGCGAGGCAGAGGGCTCTCCTGCCCCTGGGCGGCCAGCAGCGCATCGAACAGTCCCTGATTGTAGATCTTGAGCTGGTAACCGCTGCCCCGCTGATGGATCAGGTGGGCGCCCCGGGTGGCAATGAGCTCGTTCAGGGTCGCCACGTCGGTACGCACCGTGCGGGTGGAAACATTGAGACGGCGGGCCAGCTCCTCCTGTGGCAGAGGCTCGGCGTGAAGCAGGGCGAGCAGTCGCTGGAGTCTGGGGTGGGGCAGCTTGGTCATGAGGGGGTGGGGACTCCTGTCGCGCATGGTGGGTCGATGTTAACAAGGGGGTCATTAACAAGCCAGGCACCGCCCAGTGATCGGACCGGTGCCTGTGGGGTTGCTATGCCAGCAGTGCCTTCACCATGGCGAGGAGGGTACGCACATCCTCCGGCCGGGTCTGGCCGCTCTCGCTGTCGATGATGGAGCTGTAGACGTGGGGGATCACCTTCTCGACTCCTGCCTCCAGCGCGATCCGCACTATCTCCTCGAAGTTCTCAAGATCGATGCCGCCGGTAGGCTCCAGCCAGAAGCCGTGGCGGACACAGGCCTCGGCCACTGCCTGATACTCGGCGCGGCAGGCGAGTCCCCCCATGGGGAAGAACTTGACCGAGCTGCCCCCCATGTCCTTGAGCAGGGCAATGGCGGTATCGATGGGGACGATGCCGTCAGGCTGCTGGCTACTCAGGGGGCCGGTGGAGATCTTCACCATGCCGGGGGTGCCGGTGGGGGAGACAAGGCCATTGACGAGGGTGTCAGCTTGACCGAGCAGCGCCCGGCTGGCCCCGACCCCGGTGAACACCTGATTGACATGCTGAGGCTGCAACTGGCGGGCCAGCTCGGCCACCATGGCGGACTGGCGCGGATCACCTGCTCCCAGTCCGATGGAGAGGGCGTTGTCGATAAGCTTGGCGTAGGCCTGCATGTCGGCGACGGCAGAGGGAATGTCCGGGTAGTTCTTGGAGAGCACACCGACCAGGACGTGGCCCTCGGCAGCCTCATAAATGTCGACGGCATTCTCTTTGGAACCTGCCAGCACGTTGAGGCAGACCCGATCGCGGTAGTAATTGGGGGTAAGAGACATCAGTTGTTCTCCTGAACGAGGTGGGCAATGGCGGAGTGGATCTGGTCGAGCTGGGGCTGGCTGACGCTGCGCACGTCTATCTCGATATGCCCCTCGTTGGCCTTGTAGCCGCGGCAGTAGATGGCAGGCGTGCCCTGTTGCAGACGGGAGACCACTTCCACCGTGGTCATGCGGATCTGCTGGTGGTCGAAGGCGATGTCGGTGCGGGCGATGTCGCGCCCCGCGCTATCCCACACCACCTTGGCGCTGACGCCGGGCAGCTGGTTGAGGCGCTCGATGAAGGGGGTCATCTTGGCGACCATGGCGGTGCCGCTCTCCTTCTCTTTGGCCAGGTAGAGCTCGATGGCGTGGGTCAGGCCGAGGATCCCCTCCTTGCCCACCTTCATGGCACGGCCTATGCCGCCAGCCTGCTGCTTGACCCACTCCACATACTGACGCCTGCCGAGCACCAGCCCGCTGGTGGGCCCTTCGATGGCCTTGGCGCCGCTGTAGATGACCAGATCCGCACCCAGGTTGTAGTAGAGACGCAGATCCTCTTCGGCCGCTGCATCGACGATGAGCGGGATCCCGTGGGCCTTGGCCACCTCGGCCGCCTCGGCCACCGACAGAATGCTCTTCTGCACGCAGTGGTGGGACTTGATGTAGAGGATGGCGGCGGTATTGGCATGGATGGCGGCGGCCAGCTGGGCGGGTGAGCACTCGTTGGCGTAGCCTGCCTCCACCACCCTGCCGCCCCCAAGGTTGACCATGGTGCCGACGGGGGCACCAAAGTTTACGTTGTGGCCCTTGGGCAGCACGATGTCGCTCGGCACGTCGTGGGCATGAGCATGCAACTGCTCGAGGCGATAGGGGTCGCCGCGCACGATCACGGCGGCCACCGACTGGGCGATGCCGGCGCTGGCGCAGGAGACCACCACCGCATCTTCAACGCCCAGCAGTTCGGCCAGGTAGGCGCCGGTCTTGTTGACCAGATCCTTCACCTCGAAGTAGTGGCCGAGGCCGAAGTTGACCGCATCGACCACCTCCTGCTCGGGAGTGGATACGCCGAGGATGGTCATGCGCCCGGAGGCGTTGATCACCGGTTTGAGCCGGTATTTCTCATACACAGAAGGCATGGTGTGATTTCCCGTAGTGAGTCAGAACCAGTTCGCCGCCCACCAGGGCGGCGAGAGGGAGCAGTTGCCGGTCACCGTTGCGGGCGCCGGCCTCGGTATCGGTAAAGAGAGCGGGGCCGCAGCTCACCTCGAACAGGGTGATGTCTGCATCGGCGCCCACCTCGAGTCGCCCCTTGCCGGGCAGGCGCAGGGCATCAGCGGCCTGGTGAGTGACGCAGGCGAGCACCTGCTCCAGGGTCATGCCGATGGCGAAGAACTTCGACATCACGTGGGCAAGGCTGTAGACGGGCCCCTTGATGCGGTTCTTGCAGTAGATGTCTGAACTGATGGTGTGGGGCAGGATGCCCTGGGCAATGGCCAGCTCTGCCACCTCGAAGCTGAAGCTGGCACCGCCATGGCCGATGTCGAGCAAGAGTCCCCGCCGCATCGCCTCGCGCACCGCCTGGCGCAGTTCACCCGCAGGGGTCAGGATGCGGTTGGGCTTGCCGTTGAAGCAGTGGGTCAGCAGATCGCCCTCCCCCAGCAGGGCGACGATCTCGTCCAGATCCGGCGGCGTGTTGCCCACGTGCACCATCAGTGGCAGGTTGCCATTGGCCTGCTGGATCTGCTTGGCCATGCACAGGGGTTGCAGACCGCTTTCACCCACCACGCTGCCGCTCATGCGCGCCTTGATGCCGACGATGAAGCCGGGATGGCGCCGGATGGCCGCCTGGGCGAGGGCGGGATCGATGTCTGCCGGATCCGCCAGCTCGTTCTGGCGCAGCAGGCCGATGCGGGAGATGTTGAGCAGGGCGTGCACCCGGGTCTTGCAGGTGGCGGCTATGCGCTGGAAGTCGTCCACGTCGTCGGCCCCGGTACTGCCGGCGTCGATGACGGTGGTGACACCGGACGCCACCCCTACCTTGTCCGGCTCATCGTGATAGATGGGGGAGGCGGGGTAGCAGTGGGTGTGGCCGTCAATCCAGCCGGCGCTCACATGGACCTGCCCGTCCAGAGTGAGGGTTTGCTTCGCCTCCGAGCTTTCTGGCAGCGAACCCAGCGCCGCTATCTTGCCATGCTTGATGGCGACGTCGACAAGCTGCCCGTTTCCCAGGCGTCCCGCCCTGATGATCATGTCGTACATGCTGATATCCCTCTTGGAACCTGCTTGCACTCTTACTGCGAGGGCGCTTCCAAGGCTCATGTGCTGCTCGCGTATTTGTAACCAGGAGTTCTCACGTCTATCCATACGCTCCGGCCCCTGCGCTGCTCTTCACCTTGCTGACGACCTTTCGCGGCAGAGCGCAAACAGGTTCTTGAATGCCGCCGAAGAGACGGCCTTGGATTAAGCCAGGGCGATGGGGAAGGCGGTCCCGAACAGCATGGCCCCCAGAATGGCGCCGCCCGTGATGGGCTTCTCCCAGATGTAGAACAGCAGGGCACCCAGCAGGGAGCCTATCCCGATGGGAATGGAGGTGCCCATGGCGGAGAGGATGATGAGGGGACCGAGGAAGCGGCCGGAGCTGTTGCCAGCCCCCATCATGACGTCCGCCCCGTAGGTGGAGTTGCTCTGGTTGATGGTGAACTTGCGCGCCAGGATGATCACGTAGCCGATGGCCATCCCAATCCCCATGCCGGTGATCAGGGAAGCGGTGAAGTTTTCCACCGGATAGATGATGCCGGCCCCCAGCAGCAGGGCGGGCACTCCGAGGCCGACTCCGGTCTGGATGGCGCCGCCGATGTCGAGGATGCCCACCAGGGAGCCCTCGATGATGCGGGCGAACAGGAAGCTGGCACCGAAGGCGGCGACTGCACCATAGGCCCCCGTGTCCATGCCGGCCTTGAGCATGGCAACGAAGGCCACCTCGTTGAATGCGCCGACCCCGTAGAGGTAGAACATGTGGGTACCGGCGAAGACGCCGGAAGAGAGCAGACCGACAAAGATGGGGAAGGACCAGTCGGCATACCAGAAGTTGTTTCTCAGTTTCTCATCCATGGTGTGCTTCCTTATTTGCCGCTCATGAGGTTGTGGACGTTTTCCAGCCACAGGGGAACGCCCATGTGGAAGGATTCAATGAGTTTCATGTCAAAGCCTCGGAAGAAGCCGCTCAGCACGAACAGCAGGACGATGGCACTCATCATCACCTTGGTGACGTGGTTCCAGCCGCTCTCTTCCACCCCCTTGCCGATCAGGATGCCAAGCACCAGACCTGGTACCGCGTTGCCCATGATGAGCTGGGCCAGACCGCCGAAGATGGTGGCCCAGAAGCCGGACTTCTTGCCTGCCTCGATGGCGGCCAGCCAGAAGATCACCGGCATGACGGTGTTGACCAGCAGGTTGGCGGCGGGCACCAGTACCTTGACCGCGGTGACCTGCAGGGCGGCTGGCACGGCGGCGGCGGTGCTGTTGAGGAAGGCGACCACGATGGCACCTATGATGCCGCAGGCGATGGCCATCTTCTTCGGGTCATGCAGGGTGGTGGCGAGATCCCGGTTCTTGATCATCAGGGCCGCTGCACCCCAGTTCGGCAGGATGCGGTGATCCACGTCCTGGGTGAAGGCGCCGGCCGCGACCGTGGAGGCCCAGGCGTTGAAGAAGAAGCCAAGGCCGAACGAGAAGTGGGAGGCGGGGTCCCCTTCGCAGGAGTTGAGCTCGCCCAGGGTACGGAACGCGCCCATCCCCTGCACGGTCGGGGCGTGGAACATCCGCGCCGCGCCAGCCCCCACCCCGACGCCTACCAGGCCGCCGATGATGAGTGACTTCATCAAAATGATTAGAAACATCCAACTTGTCCTTTTGGTTGTGGGGTCAGGCCCGGGTGAAATCCACCTTGTCGACATCCAGGCTGGTGACCTTGACGGTGATCGCCAGCCGGACCCGGAACTCATGGCGCTGGCGTGGCAGGAAGAAGAACAGGAACTTCTCCACCCGTACCGACTCCTCGGCCTCGAGCACCTCGACTTCGAGGGGTTCGAGGCGCAGCATCACCTTGGGGCTCTCCTTGAGCAGGCTGGGTTGCACCTGGCTGAGGGCGGCGGCGAACGCCTGCTGGCGAGTCGCCCCCTTGCCGTTGACCGTGATCCGAGTGGTGAAGTGCTCTTTCATCAGGCGCGTCCGTGTTTCTTGGCGAAGGCTTCGATCAGCTTCTGGCCCAGCTCTTCCTTGTCCATGAAGCCGAAGCCCAGTACCACGCACCCCTCGTTGATGGCGGTGACACCCTCCTCGATGGATCGCATGCCGTAGCGGCACTTGTAGCCGTACTTGGTCTGGGCCGTGATGGCGCCCGCGCCACCGCTGCCGCAGAAGGAGATGCCAAGGTCGGCCTGCTCCTTGTTCATCACATCACCGAGCTTCATGTCGGCGGCCATGCCGGGGATGACGGTCACGGTGGCGCCGGCGGCTTCTGCGCCCGCCCCCACTTTCTGACCCTTGCCGAGACGATCTCCAATCACGAGTTTGATGGCAGTCATTTAACGTTCTCCTTTTACTGAGCTGAGTTCGTTTTCTTTGGCCACTTCAAAATGGACGGACAAGAGGTGTGCCTCCTCGTAGGCGAGGCGGTCGAGCCAGGCAACGACCTGCTCTGCCAGGCGCAGGGAGAGGGGGGAGATCTCCTCGAACAGGCTGAGGTCGACTTCCGGCAGGGATTCCCCGCTGTAGGAGCGCCACACCATGGCCTTGACGTGGGAGACTAGCATCTGTTGCTGCACGTCGTTGGGGCGTATGCCCTGATCCGCCAGCAGGTTGTGAATGCGGGCCAGGGTCAGGTCGGTCTTGCGCAGCAGTGCCGGGCTGTCCGGGGTCAGGGGGGCGTCATGGGTGTCGGTATTCAAGGTCTGCTCTCCAGGCTGGCAGAAAGGATGGGATCACCATAAAGCGGAGGAGAGTGCGGGAGGAGGCAGGTTTTTTCAGATTCGAAGTGGAAATCCGGAGGGAAAGGCATCAAAAGAAGCCCTTTTGGCGATCAGGAAGAGGAAAGGAGCGGACTGGCGGCAAGGGAGTGTGATCGGTGGCGGGTTTTGACGGCGCCTTCGCCCGATCGTTTATTGGCGCAATGTGTGAGCTGTCTCACGCACAGGTGGGAGCCGGAGGAAAGCGGGCACAAAAAAGGGCCCTGTCGGGCCCTGCGAGGATCCGCCCTTCAGGTGGCGGGTGCCGCACTGCTGGTCGGCAGGGTCTGATTCTGGTAGCGCAGGTCCTCTTCGATGATGACATCGACGTCCAGCGGCTTGCCGTTGCGGATCACCGAGATGGTGAGCTTGGTGCCGGGGCGGCTCTCTACGATCTTGTCCATGACGGGACGCACGCCGGTGATGGCCTCTCCGTTGATCTTGAGCAGCACATCCCCACGTTTGAGACCGGCCTTGGTGGCTGGGCCATTGGGATCCAGGCTCTCCACCACCAACCCCTGCAAGTCCCCCAGGTTCAGCATGCGCGCGACGATGGGATTGATCTCGACGCTGGAGATGCCGAGGTAGCCGCGGATGACCCGACCGTTGGCGATCAGCTCGTCCATGATGCGCTTGGCCAGCTTGTAGGGGATGGCAAAACTGATGCCATAGCTCTCCTGATTGCCGTTGAGGTGGTAGGCGGCGGTATTGATACCCACCAGATCGCCACGGCCATTGACCAGGGCGCCTCCGGAGTTGCCCTCGTTGATGGCGGCATCGGTTTGCAGCAGATCCTGTCTGCCATTGCTGTCCGGCCCCATGCTGGAGAGGCCGATACGCCCGGTGGCGCTGATGATGCCTTGGGTGATGGTCTGGCCGACGTTGTAGGGGTTGCCGATGGCGAGCACCACGTCTCCCACGTCCGGCAGACGATCCGGGTCCTGAGGGATCACCGGCAGGTTGTCCGATTCGATGTAGAGCACCGCCAGATCGGTCAGTTTGTCGGTGCCGACCAGCTCTGCACTGAATACCCGACCATCTTGCAGGGCGACGATGATCTGGTCCGCATCGGCGATGACGTGATAGTTGGTGAGCACGTGACCGCGCTGGTTCATGATGACGCCGGACCCCAGCCCCTGGGGTCTGAGTTCGGCTTTTTCACCGCGATTGCCGGCGAAGCTGCGGGTGTAGATGTTGACGACGGCAGGGCCGGCACGATGGGCCGCGTAGGAGAAGCTCAGCTCGCGGGCATTGGTGATGAGGCCCGGCAGGGGGGCGCCGCCGCGAAAATTGGGAAACACCAGCAACAAAAGCGCAGCCATGGCGAGGCCAAAGCCGACGGACTTGCCCAAGTAGCTGATCAGAGGTGGGATTTTCATGTCTTTCTCGTCCGTACAGGCTGCGGGCAGAGAATAACATTATCGATGGATAAAAATCACCCGCGGCGGTTGCCGCGGGTGTGAGGGGCTTAACGGATCACCAAATAGAGCGAGGAGTCGCCGCGCTGAATGTTCAGCGCCAGGACTTCCGGCTTGTTTTTCAACACCTTGGTCAGTTCACCCATGGAGTTGATGCGCTGGCGGTTGACTCCGATGATGATGTCACCCTTCTGCAGGCCGGAGGCGGCTGCCGGTGAGCGGGGATCGATGTCGGAGACGGCCACGCCGGTCACGGGGTCCGTGATGGTGCTCAGCTTGGCCCCTTCCAGGGCCGGATGCAGGGCGCTGGCCAGGATCTCGCTGTCATCCGCCTTCTTCAGGGTGACCTTGACGGTCTGCTCCTTGCCGTCACGAATGAGGCCGAGCGAGACCTGCTTGTCGGCCCCCATGGTGGCGATTTTGGCACGCAGCTCGCCGAAGGAGCGGATGGGCTTGCCATCGATGCTGATGATGATGTCGCCTGCCTTGATGCCTGCCTTGGCGGCAGCGGAGTCAGGCATGACCTGGTTGACGAAGGCACCGTCCTTCTTGTTGTAGCCGAAGGTCTTGGCGATTTCGCTGGTGAGCTCGGTGCCGGTGATCCCCAGCTGGCCACGGCGCACTTCGCCGTATTTCACGATCTGCTCGGAGAGATCGCGCACCATGTTGGACGGGATGGCAAAGCCGATGCCGATGTTGCCGCCGTTGGGGCCCAGGATGGCGGTGTTGATGCCGATCAGCTCCCCGCGCAGGTTGAGCAGGGCGCCGCCCGAGTTGCCGGAGTTGATGGCCGCATCGGTCTGGATGAAGTTCTCCAGATTTTCGATGTTGAGGCCGCTGCGACCCAGGGCGCTGACAATGCCGGAGGTGACGGTCTGGCCCAGGCCGAACGGGTTGCCGATGGCCAGCGCGTAGTCACCGACTCTCAGCTCGTCGGAGTCGGCGAACTTGATCTGCACCAGATCCTCGGCCTTGATTTGCAGCAGGGCGATATCCGACTGTTTGTCTTCCCCTATTTTTTTGGCCGCATACTCACGGCCATCCTTCAGGTTGACCTTGATCTCGTCCGCCTCGTGGACCACGTGGGCGTTGGTGATCACGTAGCCTTTCTTGGCATCGATGATGACGCCGGAACCAAGCGCCTGGAAGGGCTGCTCGCTCACCTGCTCGTCAGGCATGTTGGGGCCGAAGAAGAAGCGGAATTGTTCCGGCAGGCGCTGGCGGGTGATCTTCTTGCCAGAGACGGAGATGTTGACCACGGCAGGGGTCACCTGCTCGAGGACGGGGGCCAGGCTCGGCATCTCCTGGTTGTTCGCCATCAGGGGCAGTGCGGCCTGCGCCGGTGCTGAGGACATGGCGATACCGACACTGAGGGCTAAGACACTGAATACAGAAAGAGATTTACGCATATGAGAAACAGCTCCCAGAAAAAGTTGCAGTGCAATCGTCAAGGTCTGACCACGATAAAGCGTAATTAGTTCAACCGACGATCAGCCCGGCTGCTTGAGCAGGCCGGACGCACCGGCGTAATCGCGGGGAGGAAGGCCCGGCTCCTCGCTGTTGGCGGCATCGCCTGTTTCTTCCACTTCGGGTTCGCGGAACAGTGGTTCCTGTACCTTGGCCAGGAACTTGCTCTGTTCCGCCATGTGGCGATAAAGGGTCTGGTACTGTTCGGCCAGTTGCTCCATCAGGGCGGCGCTGTCGGCGAAGTGGGTGGTGATCTGCCCCTGGTAGCTTTCCAGCTCCTTGTGGGCTTTTTTCAGCTCCTGTTCCAGGCGTCCGGCATCCCGGCTACGGACAGAGAAGCGGCCGATCAGCACGCCGATGATCAGGGCGGCGATCGCCAGCAGGATCCCGTTAAACAGAGTCATAGAAGCTCCTTGTTACAGCTAACACGATGAATTTGAAGCGGTCGGATGGACCGCAACGCCTCGTTGGCACTATACCGTGCCCCCCGAGAGCGTGATACCATTTTGTCCCTCATTCAGGGACTTGGAGGCGGTTTACAGGATGACCCCGCAGCAAAAATATCAGCAGGATTTGCAGCGCCCCGGCTTTGTGGCCGATCCGGCCCAGGCCATGGCAGTCGCCCGCCTGGAGCGACTCTATCAGGATCTGTGCGCAAGCCCGACTCCGACCAGATCCCGTGGCCTGCTAGGTTGGCTGCAAAAGCCGAAAACCCGTGACCCCGTCCAGGGGTTATATATGTGGGGCGGTGTGGGCAGAGGCAAGACCTGGCTGATGGATACTTTTTTTGAGAGCCTGCCGGGGGAGCGCAAACTGCGCATCCACTTCCACCGTTTCATGCACCGTGTGCACGGCGAGCTCAAAGGGCTGACCGGTCAGTCCGATCCGCTCAAGCTGATCGCCCGCAAGCTGGCCGACGAGACCGACGTCATCTGCTTCGACGAGTTTTTCGTCTCGGATATCACGGATGCCATGCTGCTCGGCACTCTGTTCCAGGAACTCTTTGGCCATGGCGTGGTGCTGGTGGCCACATCCAACATTCCCCCTCAGGATCTCTACCGCAACGGGTTGCAGCGTGCTCGCTTCCTGCCTGCTATCGCGCTTATCGAGCGTCACTGCGAGGTGATCAATGTCGATGGCGGTGTCGATTACCGGCTGCGAACCCTGGAACAGGCAGAGATCTATCACTTCCCGTTGGATGAGCAGGCCAGGAGCAACCTGGATCGTTATTTCAGCCAGTTGACCGGGATTGGGCCGGTGACTGCCGCCGCACTGGAAGTCAACCATCGCCAACTGAGTGCACTGGGCGTGGGGGAAGGGGTGCTTTATATGGAGTTTGAACAGCTGTGCTGTACTCCACGCTCCCAGGGCGACTACATCGAACTGGCCCGTGAGTTCCACACCGTCCTGCTGGCCAATGTGCAACCCATGGGCAGCGGCACGGATGACGCGGCCCGCCGCTTCATCGCCATGGTGGATGAGTTTTATGAGCGGCACGTCAAGCTCATCATATCGGCGGCGGTCCCCATGACCGGGCTATATGGCGAAGGCCTGCTGAATTTCGAATTCAAGCGTTGCCTTTCACGGCTTCAGGAGATGCAATCGCACGAATACCTTGCCAGAGTGCACCTTCCTTAGTCACAATACCGCGCCTGCCAGTCGGATGGGCATCTGCGGCAGGTAGGGCCGGGCGACATTTGCTAGCTTCATGGCAGTGAAATTAGCAGGTGATATTTAAGGCAACTTCACTTATAATCGCCCGGCCCACGTTACAGCTGTCGATAAGACAGCAACACTTTAAGCTTTACTTGTATTCGAAGGGGTACAGGTAGGCCATCGTTTGTTGTTTGTGGGAGAGCCCCCATAAGCAATTGGGTCTGTAACAGGTAATTGGGTTTAACTTAATGAAAACTTTCGTTGCCAAGCCAGAAACCGTAAAACGTGACTGGTACATTGTGGACGCAGAAGGTAAAACTCTGGGTCGTATCGCAACCGAGATCGCTGCTCGTCTGCGTGGTAAGCACAAAGCCGAGTACACTCCGCACGTTGACACCGGTGACTACATCATCGTTGTAAACGCTGAGAAGGTACACGTAACCGGTAAGAAATTTACCGACAAAATGTACCACGCTCACTCCGGTTTCCCGGGTGGTATCAAGTCCATCAGCTTCGACAAGCTGATTCAGCGTAAGCCGGAAATGGTAATCGAAGCTGCCGTCAAGGGCATGCTGCCGAAGGGTCCGCTGGGCCGTGCCATGTTCCGTAAGCTGAAAGTTTACGCAGGCGCAGAGCACGCTCATGCTGCTCAGCAACCTCAAGTACTGGATATCTAACGGGAACTGGCAACATGGCAGAAAATCAATACTACGGTACCGGCCGTCGCAAAAGCTCCACTGCTCGCGTATTCATCAAAGCGGGTAGCGGTAAAATCGTAATCAACCAGCGCTCCCTGGAGCAATACTTCGGCCGTCCGACTGCCCGCATGGTAGTTCGTCAGCCGCTGGAACTGGTCGAGATGACCGAGAAACTGGATCTGTACATCACCGTTAACGGTGGTGGCATCTCCGGTCAAGCTGGTGCGATCCGCCACGGTATCACTCGTGCTCTGATGCAGTACGACGAGACCCTGCGTTCCGAACTGCGTAAAGCTGGCTTTGTTACTCGTGATGCCCGTAAGGTTGAGCGTAAGAAAGTCGGTCTGCACAAAGCGCGTAAGCGTCCGCAGTACTCCAAGCGTTAATTCGCTTTTGGTACGCACTCTCAGGAGTGTCAAAAAAGCCTGGCAATTTGCCAGGCTTTTTTTATTGGTAATGTTACATGTGACAATGCTAAGCATACGTCACAAAAGACAAAAAATTGTGTATTTATTGTTTTTGCCCATCGACTCCCTTTCTTGTCAAATTGTTATCTTTTCTTTAAAATTTCCATGGTCTTTCTGTGTCAATTGCCACTCCGCTTCCATTGCAGTTGTCAGAGGGAGAGGAGAAGTAAACAGGGACACTATAAGAATGAGCGGAGTCCACATGGGAGAGTTTTTGGATGAGCAATGCGCCAGTTGATACCGGTCGCCGCAGATTTCTTACCTGGTCAACGGTTGCCGTTGGCGGTGTAGGAGCTGCTTTTACCGCAGTGCCGTTTATTAAGTCATGGAATCCGAGTGCCAAAGCCAAGGCGGCAGGCGCCCCGGTTGAAGTGGATATCAGCAAGCTGGAGCCGGGTCAGCTAATCCGCGTCGAGTGGCGTGGTAAACCGGTCTGGGTGGTGAAGCGCACCAAGCAGACGCTGGATGCTCTGGCTGCGCACGATGACAAGCTGCGGGATCCTGCGTCAGACGAGCCACAGCAACCGGACTATGCCCACAATGGCTACAGATCCATCAAACCGGAAATCTTCGTGGCCGTTGGCATCTGCACTCATCTGGGATGCTCCCCCTCCTATCTGCCCGACAGCTTCGGCGAGCAGGTTCAAGGGGTAACTTCCGGCTTCTTCTGCCCCTGCCATGGCTCCAAATTCGACATGGCTGGTCGAGTGTTCCAGGGCGTCCCCGCACCGCTGAACCTGGTCATTCCGCCATACCAATTTCTTAGCGACACCACCATTCTGGTCGGTGCCGATGGCAAGGAGGCCTGACCATGTTTGCCAAACTCATGGACTGGATCGATGATCGTTTCCCGCTCACGGCCATGTACAACGACCATATGGCCAAGTATCCGGCGCCCAAGAACCTGAACTTCTGGTACTTCTTCGGCTCGCTTGCCATGTTGGTGCTGGTCAACCAGATCATCACCGGCATCTGGCTGACCATGAACTACAACCCTTCGGCGGAAGGTGCCTTCGCTTCCGTGGAATACATCATGCGGGATGTGGATTACGGCTGGCTGCTTCGCTACATGCACTCCACCGGGGCATCCGCCTTCTTCATCGTGGTCTACCTGCACATGTTCCGCGGCATGATCTACGGCTCTTACCAAAAGCCACGGGAACTGCTGTGGATCTTCGGCATGCTGATCTTCCTGGTGCTGATGGCCGAGGCCTTCATGGGTTACCTGCTGCCCTGGGGGCAGATGTCGTTCTGGGGGGCCCAGGTCATCATCTCGCTGTTCGGTGCCATCCCCGTTATCGGTGACGATCTGACCCTGTGGATCCGGGGGGACTATGTCATCTCGGGTGCGACCCTGAACCGCTTCTTTGCGCTGCACGTCATCGCTTTGCCGCTGGTACTGGTGATGCTGGTGGCCATGCATATCCTGGCGCTGCACGAGGTGGGCTCCAACAACCCCGATGGCATCGACATCAAGAAGCACAAGGACGAGAACGGCTGGCCACTGGATGCGGTCGCGTTCCACCCCTATTTCACCGTGAAGGACATGATCGGGGTAGCCGGTTTCCTGTTCTTCTTCTGTGCCATCATCTTCTTCAAGCCGGACATGTGGGGCTATTTCCTCGAGAAACCGAACTTTGAGGTGGCCAACGGCCTGAAGACACCGGCACATATCGCCCCGGTCTGGTACTTCACCCCCTTCTACGCCATCCTGCGTGCGGTGCCGGACAAGCTGCTGGGGGTCATCATGATGGGCCTCTCCATCGTGGTGCTGTTCCTGTTGCCCTGGCTGGATCGTTGCAAGGTGCGCTCGGTGCGTTATCGCAGCACCCTGCACAAGCTGAACATCGCCCAGTTCGTGGTCTGCTTCATTATCCTGGGGGTGCTGGGCGTGCTGCCATCAACCCCGACCCTGACGCTGATTGCACAGCTCTGTACTCTGGGTTATTTCGGATTCTTCGTCCTGTTGTTCTTCTACAGCAAGAATGAGAACACCAAGCCGCTGCCGGAGAGGGTGACATTCAAATGAAAAGAATAATTTTTGCAGTGCTGGCCCTGCTGCCTGGTCTGGTGTTGGCCTCTGGCGGTGGCTTCCCCCTCGACAAGGCGGAGTACGATCTGAGTGACAAGGCATCCCTGCAACGGGGGGCCGCCACCTTCATGAACTACTGTGCCGGCTGTCACTCCACCCAGTACCAGCGTTATAACCGGGTGGCGGCCGACATCGGCATTCCGGACGATCTGATGAAGGAGAACCTGGTCTTCACCGGCGCCAAGATCGGCGATCTGATGAAGAGCGCCATGTCCGAGAAGGATGCTGCTCGCTGGTTCGGCGCGCCGCCCCCCGACCTGACCCTGGTTGCCCGGGTGCGTGGTGCAGACTGGATCTACACCTATCTGCGTTCCTTCTACGTGGACGAGACCCGTCCATTCGGGGTGAACAACGCCGTCTTCCCGTCCGTGGGTATGCCCCATGTGCTGGAGCCGTTGCAGGGGACGCCCCGCGCCGAGTTCGAGACGCACACCCTGGATGGCGTGGAGATGCAGCAAGTCGTCAGCATCAAATCTGACGGCAACGGTGAAATGAACAACGAAGAATATGATCAGACGGTACTGGATCTGGTAAACTTCTTGGTCTACTCGGCTGAGCCGGTGCAGCAGGAGCGCGAACGCATGGGCTTCTGGGTACTCGGATTCATCGCTATCTTCTTCATCTTCACTGTGCTGTTGAAGAAGGAATTCTGGCGCGACGTTCACTAAGCGACCAGATCGGAGTAATATGACGCACGGCAATGAAGACAGACATGCTTCATTGCCGTTTCTGCTTTTTAATGACGGGAGGGTTCAATGGCTGTAGCTGCCAATAAGCGTTCGGTAATGACGCTGTTTTCCGGTGCCAACGATATGTTCAGCCATCAGGTGCGTATTGTCCTGGCGGAGAAGGGTGTTAGCGTGGATATCTGCCAGGTTGATCCTGCCAACCTGCCGGATGAGCTGGCCGAGCTGAACCCGTACAACACTGTACCGACTCTGGTGGATCGCGAGCTGGCGTTGTACACCTCGCGCATCATCATGGAGTATCTGGACGAGCGTTTCCCGCATCCGCCCCTGATGCCGGTTTATCCGGTCGCGCGCGGCAACAGCCGTCTGATGATGCACCGCATCGAGCTGGACTGGTACTCTCTGGCCGACAAGATCATGGCGGGCACCGATACCGAAGCCGCCCGTGCCGAGCTGCGCGACAACCTGCTGGCCATCGCCCCCATCTTCGGTGAGATGCCCTACTTCATGAGCGAAGAGTTCGGTCTGGTCGACTGCTACATGGCGCCGTTGCTGTGGCGTCTGCCGAGCCTGGGCATCGACTTTACCGGTCGTGGCGCCAAAGAGCTGAAGGCTTACATGGTTCGCCTGTTCGAGCGTGAATCTTTCCAGGCTTCCCTGACCGAGGCCGAGCGCGAGATCCGTGCCGGCGTATGAGCATGGAACCGACAATGACACCCAGTCGCCCGTATCTGCTGCGGGCGTTTTTTGACTGGTTGCTGGATAACGATCTGACTCCCCATCTGGTGGTCAATGCCAACATTCCCCATGTGATGGTACCGATGCAGTTCGTGCAGGATGGCCAGATTGTTCTGAACATCGCCCCCCGGGCCGTGGGCCAGTTCCACATGGACAATGACGCTGTCAGCTTCAGCGCCCGTTTCGGTGGCGTATCGCAGCAGGTCTATATTCCCATGGCGGCCGTACTGGCCATCCATGCCAGGGAGAACGGAGTAGGGACCCTGTTCCCGCCGGAGCCCGGGTATGACCTCTGGCTGGAACAGGCACAGACACCAACGTCGGTTGACCCCGAGCCGGAACCACCACGCCCGAGCGGTCGCCCGACCCTGAAAGTCATCAAATAAAAAACGCAGCCTGAAGGCTGCGTTTTTTCATCCTGCCAGATGGTCAATTCTGGGCAAACTCGAAGGCTTTGATCACCTGCTTAACGCCGCTGACGTGGCGGGCGATTTCCACGGCCTGATCCCCTTCCTGGCGGGTGACCAACCCAATGAGAAATACCTCGCCATTCTCGGTGACAACCTTCACCTTGGCGCTGTCGAAGTTCTTGGTGCCCAGCATGTCGGCCCGCACCTTGGAGGTGATCCAGGTGTCATTGCTGCGCACGCCGATGCTGACTGGTTTGCCAAGGCGCAGCTCGTTGTAGACATGGCGAACCCCTTCAATCCGGCTCACGATTCTGCCCGCTTCCTGTTTGTAAGCGTCAGAGGGTGTCTGACCCACCAGCAGCACACGGCCGTTGTTGCTGTAGACACTGATCTTGCTGGCGGCGCTCAGGGGCTTGTTGTCGGCCAACAGGTTGGCGGCTTTCAGCTCTATGGTCTGATCGTCCCACTGGGCACCCAGGGTGCGGCGATCGCCGCTCGCCTTGGCGGTGCCAGCCGCGCCACCGACCACCACGGCAGCACAGCCTTGCAGCAGCAGGACGCCGGTCAGCAGGGCAAGAGCTAGAATAGGCTTCTTCATGGTTTCAGTCTTCCTGTTGCGGGAAAAGTGTCTGGTCGATGAGATCACAGAGACAGTGCAGGGTCAACAGGTTCACTTCCAGAATACGAGGACGGCGAGCGGAAGGAACGCGGATCTCCACGTCATTGGGGCCCAGCAGACCGGCGATCTCTCCCCCGTCTCCGCCACCGAGAACAATGATGGTCATGTCGCGGGAGAGGGCGGCCTCCGCAGCCTTGATGAGGCTGCGGCTGTTGCCTGTCGTGGTGATGACCACCAGGATGTCGCCTGGTTGTCCCAGAGCACGTATCTGTTTGGCATAGACCTCTTCGAAACCGTGATCCGTGGCGATGGCGCTGATGGTCGCCATGTCAGGCGTCAGGGCGAGACCGGGCAGGGAGGGGCGAGGAGTTTCATAGCAGTTCACCAGTTCGGAAATGAACAGCTGTGCCAATGCCGAGGAGGGACCATTGCCACATGCCATCACCTTGTGGCCATTGAGCAGGCAGATGGTCAGCATCTGGGCTGCCGTATGGATGGCATCCGGCAGTGCTTCGGCGGCAGCTATCTTGGTCTGGATGCTTTCGGTGTAATTCTCTTTGATGGGATCAGTCATGGGGTCCTCTTAAAACGCGTTCTGGATCCAGTCCGGCTGGTCGCCCTCGAACGCGATCACATCGAATCGACAGGCCTGGTTGGCCTCATTGATGGCATGTTGCTTGAAATAGTGGCGCGCGGCCAGCACGATCTTGTGCTGCTTGCGCCGGGTGACCGAGCTGGCTGCACCGCCATGGGTGGCGTTGGCGCGATATCTCACTTCAACGAACACCAGGGTATCCCCCTGGCGCATGATGAGATCGATCTCGCCGCCACGGCAGCGGTAGTTGCGGGTCACGGGTTGCAGGCCTCGGGCCTGCAACCAGTGTTCCGCTATTTGCTCAAAGTGTTGTCCCTTGCTCGTCGCTGCCGACGGCAACAGGTTCAACCACTGCTGGTGAAGTTGTGTCAGTAGCCTCTTCATGAGTCGCATCCTCCAGCTGGGGGGCGGCGCTGTCGCTGACCAGCTTGCCATTCTGGTAGGTGGCCCAGTCCAGCATGCGCACTATGTTGCCCTGGGGATCCACGCTCAGCTGGCCACTCATGCCGGGTTGCTGCATAGCATTGACCTTGCGCATTTGCGGCAGGTTGCCTGCCAGGCTGACGGCATCGTAGCCGAGGGCGAACAGGCGCAGCAGGTCGCCCTGGGTCTGGGGCCAGAGCAGGGCAATCTGTTCACGCTGCGTCTCGAAGCCACCCAGCAGCAGTGGCATGTCGGAGATATGCATGCCGTTGAGCTCGGAGGCTACCTCGGTCGTCCCGCCGTCGTATCCCCGAGAGCTGCTGTAGATGGGCAGGCTGCCCATGGGGTTGACCGAGATGTCCACATAGGGCTTGATCATCCGGGTCTCCAGGCTGTTGGCCACCACATAGACGGCGTCGATGCTGCGCGGCGCGGCATCGGACAGCTGGACAATCTCCCCGGCTCGTGCGGTGGAACGGCCGCTCAGAGCGTTCTTGACCATGCCCTGCACTTCGTTGCGTGCCCCGAAGGTGGCAACCACGGGCTTCTCCTGGCTGACGCCGGCCCAGGCCTGTTCAAACGCCTTGATACTGCTGTAGCCAATCCGGCCTTGTGCCGCGATCAGCAGCGGCTTGCGGTAGCCCTGACCATAGAGGTACTGGGCCGCCTGGCTCGCATCGGCAGCGGCGGAGAGCGAGAAATAGAAGGTGTTGTCGTTGACGATCGGCTTGTCCAGCTCGTTGAGCGCCAGTACCGGCACGGTCGGATTCGACTTGAGCAGCTCCTCCACCTGATCCTTGAGCAGGGGGCCGATGATCATGTTGGCCCCTTCCTGAATCGCCTGCTTGTAGAGGTCCCCCATTGCCTTGCCCTGGGTATCGTAGAAGTTCAGGGTGAACTGGCTCTGATTTTCCTTGTAGGACATCAGCATGCCGTTGCGGATGGCTGCGCCCTGGGCTTCCAGGTTGCCGGAGAGCGGCAGGAAGACGGCGATCTGCTGCAGCGAACCGTTGTCCGTGATAGCGAGATCCCCAAGGCCGGCCGGCATGTCGCTCTGGGCAGGGTGGTTAGGGAAGCTCTGCTTCCAGCCGGCAAGCTGGCGGGCCAGCTGGCTCGGCTGTGCCCCGAACTCGTTCACCAGCGCCGCAAGACGCAGCCAGCCGGTGGTCACATCGGGAGCTGGCTCCTCTTCGAGCGCCTGCAGGGTGGAGGGGGTCATGCTTTTCAGCAGTGACCAGATCTGCTGGTGATTGGTGGCCAGCTCATTCTTGGCCAGATAAGGTTCTAGCAGGATCAGCGACTTGGCCGCACCAAACTTGTTGTTGATGTCGAGCTGCAGCACCACGCGCTGGCGGTACCAGTCCTTCTGGGTATCGGCATCCAGCACCACATCCGGCTTGCCTTCCAGCAGGATCAGCGCCTGGTTGGCGTTGCCCTGGGCGAGCAGCAGGTGTGCCTGCAGCAGTTGCAACTGCGCCTGCTGCTCCGGGCTCTTCGCCTGCTTCTGCAACTGCTGATACAGGGCGGCAGCCGGTTTGGCCTGGCCGAGCGCCAGATAGCTGCGCGCCGCCATCATCTGCCACACGAAGGCCTCTGCCGGTTTGGCGGGATCCACCTGCTCCAGATACCACTGGGCATTCTTGGTCAGATCCGAGAAGGCTGACGGCATGCCGGGTTGTCCGGAAGATTGATTGGGCTCCGACGCACAGGCGGCGAGCAGGACTGCCGCGAGTAGGATGCCGAAGAGTCGTGATACACTTAGCTGCTTTATAACCCGGTTCAAGTTCATTCCCCGACCAGTGTTGAAATTCTCCATAGTGTAAACGGGCCAATATGGCGACACAATTGTCGGGACACTCGGAGCTCCCATGAGTGACATCCCAACCCTGTATATAGTCCCCACTCCGATCGGCAATCTGGCCGACATCACCCAGCGAGCACTGGACGTGCTGCGCAGCGTCGATCTGGTGGCCGCCGAGGATACCCGGCATACCGGGATCCTGCTCAGCCACTACCAGATCTCGGTACCGACCTTTGCCCTGCACGATCACAACGAGCAGCAAAAGGCGGATGTGCTGATCGCCCGCATCAAGGAGGGCAAGAGCGTGGCCCTGGTCTCCGATGCGGGGACGCCGCTCATCAGCGACCCCGGTTATCATCTGGTCACCCGTTGTCGCGAAGCCGGGGTCAAGGTGGTGCCGCTGCCCGGTCCCTGCGCTGCCATCACGGCGCTGTCCGCCGCCGGGCTGCCCACCGACCGCTTCGCCTTCGAGGGTTTCCTGCCGGCCAAGGCCAAGGGGCGGGATGATCGCCTGCAAGCCGTCATCGAAGACACCCGCTCTCTGGTGTTCTACGAATCGCCGCGCCGGGTGCAGGATACCGTGGAAGCGATTGCTCGCATCCTTGGCGAGCGCCAGGTGGTGGTGTGCCGCGAGCTGACCAAGACCTTCGAGTCCATCCACGGTCTGCCCGCCTCCGAGATGCTGGCCTGGCTCGGAGAGGACGATAACCGTTGCCGCGGGGAGATCGTGCTGGTGGTCGCCGGTGCCAGCAAGGTGGATGACGAGTTGCCTGCGGAGGCGATCCGCACCCTGGGCCTGCTGGTCAGCGAGCTGCCCCTCAAGAAGGCTGCGGCCCTCACCGCCGAGATCCACGGGGTGAAGAAGAACGCCCTCTACAAATACGGTCTCGAGCACTATTAATTGCCGTAAACCGGAATTGACGGTTTACCCCGTCCGTCTCGCGAGGCTATAATACGCGCCTCGGAGTTGGCTGGGCAATCGCTGCTTCGTCGTTGTGTCCCTCGGGACAGACGGGCGGAGGGGAGGAAAGTCCGGGCTTCACAGGGCAGGGTGCCAGGTAACGCCTGGGGGGCGCGAGCCTACGACCAGTGCAACAGAGAGCAGACCGCCGATGGCCCGCAAGGGATCAGGTAAGGGTGAAAGGGTGCGGTAAGAGCGCACCGCGCGACTGGCAACAGTTCGTGGCACGGTAAACTCCACCCGAAGCAAGACCAAATAGGCCCCTATTGGCGCGGCCCGCGTTGGGGGCGGGTAGGTTGCTTGAGCCAGCGAGCGATTGCTGGCCTAGAGGAATGATTGCTACCCGGGGCAACCCGGTACAGAACCCGGCTTACAGGCCGACTCCGACCTCTTTCTGGTAAGTGATTACCTCGAAATCCCGGCACCTTTTGGTGCCGGGATTTTTATTTTCGGCTGGTCACGCGGTCGCGTGGCGCCTTTTGGGGTTTTGTAATAAAGTTCTCGCCCCTTTCGGTCGCTCTGTGTCGTCTGGGCTATCGGTATCGATCATGGAGCCGGCATGTCTCCATGCAGCAGGACGAGATGAAAATGGCAAAGGTGGATTTGTAATGTCATCAAGCGGCGTAATGCACACCCCTTCCCGGTTGATCTGTGCCGAGCGGGGCAGAGCCCTGCCTCAATATGACTTGCTGGGGGTCGAGAGGGCCAACCAGGCCCGTCTCAGGCAACTCAACACCCAACTGAGCGTTTTTTCCCAGCAGGCATCGGGCTGCATGGCCCAGTTGTTCAATGCGGCGGATTGCGATCTGGGTTACCAGGACTTTTCTTCTGCGTTGCCGCAAGAGGAGGATGATCATCAGGTCTGGGTCGAAGCCCGTACTCCTCTGGATGCCCAGCGTGTCGCCTTTTTCTCCATCTCTCCTGCGGTCATCTATCGGCTTGCCGTGCTGTTTTTCGGCGGCACTCTGCAACACAAGGGGGCCACGGCACCCCATGGCAGGGGATTGACCGACACCGAACAGCGACTGCTGCTGCGGCTGTGCCAGTACCAGGTGGAAATCTGGTCGACCTGTCAAGGTCAGGGAGACCTCTCCTGGCAGCTGAATCTGATCTCCCGGGAGGCCCTGCCAGCAGGCCCGCTCTGGAAGGCGCAGGCCAGTATGCTGGCCGGTGGCAGCCAGCACGATTGGCAGTTCTGGCTGGCGCCCCCCGAAGAGGCGCCCGGTATCGCTGAAGGTCAGCGTGTGCAGGTGGCGCAACTGGAAGAGGCGCTGATCCAGGTGCCGGTGCGGCTGCGGGTAGTCATGGGGCAGATGTCCATGACGCTGGCGGATCTCGAATGCCTCAAGGTGGGAGACGTGCTCTCGCTGGATTTACCCGAGGTGGTGCCGGCCCTGATCGGCCAGCGCCCCTGTTTCAATGGACGCATTGCCGAACATAAAGGCAGCCTGGTGTACCAGGTCGCAACAGTGGTAGAGGAGTAGTCGAATCGTGAACGAGCACAACATGAATGACCCGCTGGATCTGGATGGCCTGGATCAGCTGTTTGGGGACGACATCAGCATGCCGAGTGCGGCCGACTACATGGCGCCGACCAGCAGTACCAAGCAGCGGGATCTCTCCTTCTTTCACCACATTCCGGTCAAGGTGACGCTGGAAGTGGCCAGCACCGAGGTGGCGCTGGGCGAGCTGATGAAGGTGGAAGAGGGGGCCGTCATCGAGCTGGACAAGCTGGCGGGCGAGCCGCTGGATGTCCGCGTCAACGGGCGCCTGCTGGCCAGGGGAGAGGTGGTGGTGGTCAACGGCAAATACGGGCTGCGGCTGGTGGATGTCGTGGACACCAAATTGCTGGGCGGCATGAACGACTGATGCGTTACCTGCTGGTTGCCCTGCTCCTGCTGGCGTTGCCGAGCTGGGGCGCGGACATGACGCTGTTCTCGGTATCGCCGAGCGAAGCAGGGGGAGAGGACTACAGCGTCAAGCTGCAGATCCTCTTCTTCATGACCCTGCTGGGTCTGCTGCCGACCCTGCTGCTGATGATGACCAGTTTTACCCGGATCATCATAGTGCTGGCCATCCTGCGTCAGGCCCTGGGATTGCAGCAAAGCCCACCCAACCGGGTGCTGATCGGCATCAGCCTGATCCTGACCCTGGTGATCATGAGGCCGGTCTGGACCGAGATGTACCAGAACGCCTTCGTGCCATACGACCAGAACGAAATTACGTTGACGGAAGGGCTGGCCCGCGCCGAAAAACCGCTGCGCCAATTCATGCTGGCCCAGACCCGGGAGCCGGATCTCGAGCAGATGCTGCGCATCTCCGGAGAGCCGACCACCCTCGCCAAGAGCGAGGTGCCGTTCGGCGTGCTGTTGCCGGCCTTCGTGCTGAGCGAGCTGAACACCGCCTTCCAGATAGGTTTCATGCTGTTCATCCCCTTTCTGGTCATCGATCTGGTGGTCGCCAGCGTGTTGATGGCCATGGGGATGATGATGCTCTCCCCTCTCATCATCTCGCTGCCATTCAAGTTGATGGTCTTCGTGCTGGTGGATGGCTGGTCCATGACGGTTGGTACCCTGGCGGCCAGTTTCGGCGGGGGAGGCTGACGTGACCCCCGAGCAGAGTGTGGCCCTGGTGGGCGGGGCCGTGAACCTGGTGGTCATCATGGTCTCGGTGCTGATCGTGCCCGGTCTCATCGTCGGGCTGGTGGTCAGCATCTTCCAGGCGGCGACCCAGATCCAGGAACAGACACTGAGCTTCCTGCCCCGTTTCATCGTGACCCTGCTGACCCTCATCTTCACGGGAAACTGGCTGCTGTCGCAGATCACCACCCTGTTCGCCGACCTGTTCCAGAAGATCCCCGGGCTTATCGGATGAACTCCCTGCTGTCGTTCAGTGCGGCCGAGCTGACCGCCTGGCTGGGACAGTGGTGGTGGCCCTTCATTCGCATCGCGGCCGCCTTCTGGGTGATGCCGGTATTCGGCGACGGCCGGGTGCCTGCACAGGTTCGCATCCTGCTGGCCTTCGTCATCAGTCTGCTGATCGCCCCCATGATGAAAGGCATGCCGGCGCTGGATCCCCTCAGTGCCGGCATGGTGGTGCTGACCCTGGAGCAGTTGCTGTTCGGTCTGCTGTTTGGGCTCTGCATACAGATGCTGTTCATGGTGATGACCATGGCGGGGCAGATCCTCTCCATGCAGATGGGGTTGGGGATGGCGGTGATGAACGATCCTTCCAACGGAGACACGGCGCCCATCGTCAGCCAGATCATGCTGGTCTTCTGCTCCCTGTTGTTCCTCGGTCTGAACGGCCATCTGGTGACTTTGGACGTCCTGGTGCAGAGCCTGCGCACCTGGCCGCCGGGAACCTCGCTCTACGTCCTCGATCTGAAGGGGGTCATCGGCTTGTTTGGCTGGAGCATCGGAGCTGCCCTCATCCTGACCCTGCCTGCCGTGGTGGCCATGCTGATGGTGAACCTCACCTTCGGGGTGCTCAATCGTACGGCCCCTTCCCTGAACATCTTCTCTCTGGGCTTCCCCATGACGTTGCTGCTGGGGCTGCTCACCATGGCCATCTCCATCAGCGGCGTCCCGGCCCGCTACCTGAATCTGGTCGGTTACGTGCTGACCCAGCTCAGGGCATTGACGCCGACATGAGCCAGCACAGCGCCCAGGACAAAACCGAAGAGGCCTCTTCCCAGAAACGGCGCAAGGCGCGGGAAGAGGGCCAGATTGCACGTTCCAGGGAGTTGAGCTCGGCCGGCCTGCTGCTCGTCGGCGGTCTGGTCATGCAGTGGATGGTACCGAGTTTCGGGCTCTTCTTTGCCGAGCTGATGAAGCAGCCCCAGCGTTTCAACTGGCAGGGGGCACGGGATCCCCAGATGATGATCCAGTGGACCGCGGACGCCCTGATCGGGATGCTGTGGGTGCTGCTGCCTCTGTTCGGCGTGCTGGCCCTGCTGCTGGTGCTGCTCAGTAGCGTGCCTGGCGGCATGGTGCTGGTCTGGAAGAAGCTGATGCCAAGCGGGGAGAAGCTCAACCCGCTCAAGGGGCTCAAGCGGATGTTCTCCACCCACAGTCTGATGGAACTTCTGAAATCCCTGCTCAAGGTGCTGCTGATCGGCGGCACCCTGGCCATGATGCTCCAGCACCAGTGGCCCACCCTGATGATGATGAACCGCATGCCGCCCCAGACGGCCATGGAACAGGCGCTGCGGATCCTCTCCCAGGCATTCATCTTGCTAGGCAGTGTGCAGATGCTCATCGCGGTGCTGGATGTGCCCTACCAGCGCTGGTCCTTGAACAAGCAGTTGAAGATGACCAAGCAGGAGGTCAAGGACGAGCACAAGAACAGCGAGGGGCGTCCGGAGATCAAGGCGAGGATCCGCCAGGTGCAGGGGATGCTGGCCAGGGCCCGCATCGAACAGCGGGTGCCCCAGGCCGATGTCATCATAGTGAACCCGACCCATTATGCGGTGGCCATCAAGTACGATCCCGAGCGGGCCAACGCCCCCTATGTGATTGCCAAGGGGGTGGACGGTATGGCGGAGCGGATCCGCGAGGTGGCCAAAGCCCATGACAAGCGGGTGATGAGCCTGCCCGAGCTGACCCGGGCCATCTACTACTCCACCCGGGTGGATCAGGAAGTGCCGGCGGGTCTGTACACCGCGGTCGCCTATGTATTGAACCATGTATTGCAGCTACGGGCCTATGAGGCTGGCAAGGGCAGGAAACCCAATCCCCTTGCCCCCCTGCACGTACCGCCCGAATTACGTCAACCTGAGAGGTAAGTTGTGAACTGGCGTGTCTTTACCCAATCCTATACAGCCATCCCCATGATGCTGCTGGCCATCCTGGCGATGATGATACTGCCTCTGCCGGGCTGGCTGCTGGATGCCCTGTTCACCTTCAACATCGTGCTGGCGGTGCTGGTGCTGCTGGTCTCCGTCTCGGCCCGCCGGCCCCTCGACTTCTCCGTCTTCCCGACCGTGCTGTTGGTGGCGACCCTGATGCGGCTCTCACTCAACGTCGCCTCCACCCGGGTGGTGCTGCTGCACGGCCATGAGGGCAACGAAGCGGCCGGCAAGGTGATCCAGGCCTTCGGCGAAGTGGTCATCGGTGGCAACTACGTGGTGGGTCTGGTGGTCTTCGTCATTCTGATGATCATCAACTTCGTGGTGATCACCAAGGGGGGCGAGCGGATCTCGGAAGTGTCCGCCCGCTTCACCCTGGACGCCATGCCGGGAAAGCAGATGGCCATCGACGCCGACCTCAATGCGGGGACCCTAGATCAGCACCAGGCACGGGCAAGGCGGGAGGAGATCGCCAGGGAAGCGGACTTCTACGGGGCTATGGACGGGGCCTCCAAGTTCGTGCGTGGTGACGCCATCGCCGGTCTGCTGGTGCTCATCATCAACCTGGTGGGGGGCCTGGCCATCGGCATCTTCCAGCACTCGCTGCCGGTTTCCGATGCCTTCCGCATCTATGCCCTGCTCACCATAGGTGACGGTCTGGTCGCCCAGATTCCCTCCCTGCTGATGTCCACGGCGGCAGCCATCATCGTCACCCGCGTGAGTGACGAAGGGGAGATGTCGGATCAGGTTGGCCAGCAGATCCTGGCCTCTCCTCGGGTGATCTACACGGCGGCGACCGTCATGCTGATCCTGGGGCTGGTTCCCGGCATGCCCATGCTGGCCTTCCTCAGCTTTGCGGCCGTGCTGGCCTGGACCGGCTGGAGCGTCAGCAAGCGCCGGGTGCAGGATCCCGCGCTGGATGCGGCCGAGGCGCTGACGCGCCAGATGGTGCAGCCGGAGCCCCAGGGACTGGAGTGGCAGGATCTGCCCCCGGTGGATGCGGTCGCCATCGAACTGGGTTATCGCCTGGTACCACTGGCGGAGGCGGACAAGGGGGCCGAGCTGCTGGCCCGGGTGCGCGGTATTCGCAAGACACTCTCCGAGCAGTACGGCTTCCTGCTGCCCGAGATCCGGGTGAGGGACAACCTGCAATTGCAGCCGGACCAGTACCGCATCAAGCTCTCCGGCATCCCTTTGGCCTCGGGCAATGTGGATTGCCAGCGGTTGATGGCCATCAGCAGCGGTGAGACCTATGGCGCCCTGGATGGCGAGCTGACACAGGATCCTGCCTATGGCATGAGTGCGGTCTGGATTTCGCCGGACAACAAGGCCAAGGCCCTCAATCTGGGCTACTCGGTGGTGGATTCCGCCACCGTCATCGCGACTCACGCCAGCAAGCTGCTCAGGGAGCAGCTCGACGGCCTGTTTGGTCATGACGAGGTGGGCAAGCTGGGTCAGCATCTGGCGACTCAGTCCCCCCGTCTTGCGGAAGAGCTCAATCTGGCCCTGACCCAGATGCAGCAGCTGCGGGTCTTCCGCCAGTTGCTCAAGGAGCAGATCAGCCTCACCGATATCCGCACCATCGCCACCACCTTGCTGGATGCGAGCGAGCTGACCAAGGATCCCGTCCTGTTGGCGTCCGATGTGCGCTGCGCACTGAAGCGCCAGATCGTCAGACAGGCGATAGGGTCCCGCGACGTGCTGGCGGCCTTCACCCTGGATGACCGGCTGGAGCAGACCCTGCTGACGGCCATGAGCCAGTCACAGCAGCAGGGCAAGATCCAGTTGGACAGCTTCCCGGTCGATCCCCAGTTGCTGGCGCAGTTGCAGCAGAACATGCCGCTGGTGAAGGAGCAACTGCAGCAACAGGGATATGCGCCCGTGCTGGTGGTCATGCCCCAGCTCAGGCCTCTGATCGCCCGTTATGCCCGCTCCTTCTCGAAAGGGCTCAAAGTACTCTCTTATAACGAGATTCCGGAAGAATTGCGGGTCGAGGTGATTGGGACCCTGGGCTGAAGTTGAATTGCCTTGGCCCTCTGCCGGCAGGAAGAGGCTATTCCGCATATCTGCTTGAATTGTCATATAAAGCCGTTATGATGTGACGGCTTTTGACGCGACACAGACTGACAGTGAAAAATTAAAATAGAAACAGTCAGATGTGTCTCATGGCTTGAAGGATCACAAAGCCATGCCATCCAAATACGGGTCGTCGCATGATAAAGGCAAACTGAACTGAAAAGTCAGGACGCAAAGCCTCCGGTCTAACAGCATTGATGCTAATGATAGCGGGGTTACCAAGGCCATGATTCCCGCCTTGTTTTTATACCAATACAGGGTAAACGCTCAATAAGAAGCGCTGCTCTGTCTCCGGTATGTCTTCATTTTTCAGGTGTCAGTTCTGTTGATTGATTCATGTGCAATCACAGGTTCGGGTTTATATGATTTCTGATTTATCTATCAAGGAAAATTCAATACCCGTCGGTATTGAAGCGCGTGCGCATTTATTATTGGTCTCCTCATCGTTATCAAATGGAAACAATATTGGGGATATATTGTTGAATTCCGGTTATCGTGTTTCCTGTCTGGATTCAGTGACGCTGGCAAAGCAATTTCTCTCGAACCATTCTGCCGATCTCATCCTGCTCGACATGGCGGTCATGACCGAGGCCGGGCCTGCCATGGTGCAGACGCTGGCGGGAACCGACTGCGTCATCCTGGTCAACGAGCACCAGGCCTATCTGGCGGCCGAGGCCATGCGGGCCGGCGCCATCGACTACATCATCAAGCCCTTCAGCCAGCGACAGATCCTCGATGTGGTCAGGGGAGCCCTGCGCCTGCGCCAGGCCATCCCCAACCTGATCGCCACCTCCCCCCAGAGCCTGCAGGTGCTGCAGCTCGCCAGGCGGGCGGCCAAGACCTCGGCCACCATCCTCATCGGCGGCGAGTCGGGGACGGGCAAGGAGCGGCTGGCCCGCTACATCCACGAGATGTCCAGCCGGGCGGCCAAACCCTTCGTGGCCATCAACTGCGCGGCCATCCCCGAGGCCATGCTCGAATCCATTCTCTTTGGCCACAGCAAGGGGGCCTTCACCGGGGCGACGGCCAGCCAGCAGGGCAAGTTCGAGCTGGCCCAGGGCGGCACCCTGCTGCTCGACGAGATCTCCGAGCTGCCGCTGGCGCTGCAGGCCAAGCTGCTGCGGGTGCTGCAGGAGAAGGAGGTCGAGCGGCTGGGCAGCCACCAGGTGATCCCGCTGGATGTGCGGATCATCGCCGCCAGCAACCGGGATCTGAGGGAGCTGGTGCTGCGGGGGGCGTTTCGCGAGGATCTCTTCTACCGGCTCGACGTGCTGCCCATGAGCTGGCCCGCCCTGCGGGAGCGGCGGGATGACATCCTGCCTCTGGCGGAATACTTCATCGAACGCTACGCCGCACAGCAGGGGTATCGCCTCGGAGAGAGTGCGCGCAGGCAGCTGCTCTCCTACGACTGGCCGGGCAATGTGCGGGAGCTGGATAACGTCATCCAGCGCGCGCTAATTATGGCTCGCGGATTGCATATTCAGGCCGTCGATCTGATGCTGCCCCATTACGCCGCCGAAGCCGATCCCCCGCAGCCGCAGACGCTCGCGGCCCCGGAGGGGCTCAACGAGACCAAGCGGCATGCCGAATTTCAATTCGTCCTTGAGACGTTGCGCCGTTTCCGTGGTCACCGGACACGCACGGCCGAGGCCCTCGGGATGACGACCCGGGCACTTAGATACAAGCTGGCTGCCATGCGCGAGCAGGGCATCGATGTCGAGCAGCAGATACAAAACTAAGGGATAACCGAGTGAAGATTGAGATGATGTCATCACAGGTGACGCTCCTGCAGCAGATGCAGGAAATGCAGCGAGTCGCCAGCCAAACCCCTTCCATCGAGCCGAACGAGGCGTCTGCCGTCTCGTTCAGCGACGCCATGCGCGACGTCGTCGGCCGCGTTAACGAGCAGCAGAATATCGCCTCCAGGCTGATGACCGCCGTCGACGCCGGTCAGAGCGACGATCTGGTGGGGGCCATGGTGGCCAGCCAGAAGGCAGGCCTCAGTTTTTCCGCCCTGATGCAGGTGCGCAACAAACTGATGACCGGCTTCGATGACATCATGCGCATGCCGCTCTGAGGGTAGGTCATGACTGAACTGGTATCATCCTCGCCGGGGGCGTCCGGCTCCCTGATCGCCCGGGTACAGGAAGGGATGCGCAACTGGCGCACCCTGTCGCGGGACAACAAGTCCATCCTCACCATCGCCCTGCTGGCCGCCGTGGTCGCCGCCACCATAGTGGTGATCCTCTGGACCTCCAGCAAGAACTATGTGCCCCTCTACGGCAAGCAGGAGCTCTACGACACCGCCAACATCATGGAGATGCTGGAGAAGGAGCAGGTGCCTTTTCGGCTGGAGAAGAGCTCGGGCCAGATCCTGGTGCCGGAGAGCCAGCTGGCCCACGTGCGTATGGCGCTGGCGGCGCGGGGGGTCCGGGCGGCCATGCCGGCGGGCCTGGAGGGGCTGGACAATGTCACCGGCCTCGGCACCAGCGAGTTCATGGAAGGAGCGCGCTACCGCCATGCCCTGGAGGGAGAGCTGGCCAGAACCATCATCTCCCTCGACGCGGTGCGTAGTGCCCGGGTGCATCTGGCCATCCCGAAGCGGACCCTGTTCGTCGGCCGTGACGAGGAGAAGCCCAGCGCCTCCGTGATGCTGGATCTGCAACCCGGGCAATCCATGGAGCCGGGCCAGGTGGAGGCGATCGCCAACCTGGTGGCGGGCAGCATCTCCGGCATGAAGCCCGGCGCCGTGACCGTGGTGGATCAGGCGGGCCAGCTGCTGAGCGCCGAGCTGGGGGACAAGGCCGGGTTCGGCAAGCAGAGCGTCCAGCAGATGGAATACGTGCGCAAGCTGGAGCAGTACATCCGCCAGCGCGCCAATGACATGCTCTATCCCATGCTGGGCACCGGCAACTTCCGGGTGCAGATCGCCGCAGACGTCAACTTCAATGCGGTGGAGGAGACCCAGCAGCAGCTGGATCCCAATGGTGTGGTGACCAAGGAATCCAACAAGTCCGACAAGACCATAGATGCCCTGGCCCTCGGCATCCCGGGGGCCCTCTCCAACCGCCCCCCGGAAACGGCACCCCAGACCGATCAGGCTGCCACCGAGGAGAACAAGGCACAGGAGCCTGCCAAGAACGACACCCGCACCGAGCGGCAGGAGGTCAGCAAGCAGTATGAAAACAGCCGCACCATAGTGCATACCCGCTACCAGCAGGGGCGGCTGGAGCGGATGAACGTCTCCATCCTACTCAATCAGCAGATCGGCCCCAAAGGGGGCTGGAGTGCCGAGCAGCTGGAACAGATCCGCCAGATGGTGGAACGCTCGGTGGGCTTCGACAGCGCCCGTGGCGACCAGATCAGCCTGCAGGTGTTCGATTTCACCGGTGCCGAGCCGGTGACACCGCCGGAGTCGAGCTGGCTGGAGACCCCCTACTGGCAGGATTCCCTGCGCTATCTGGTGGGCGGCCTGCTGGGGCTTACCCTGGTGTTCTTCGGCATTCGTCCCCTGGTCAAGCACCTGGTGCGCACCCAGCAATATCCTGATGCCGAGGCCGGACAGGAGCCGGACGAGGAGCAGGAACCCAGCATCGGTCTCGCCATGCGGCGGGAGGGCGATGAGGATCACGAGGTGCCGGCCTCCGGCAAGGGCCTGCAACAGGCCGAATACAGGCTGGAGCCCCAGTTCTCCTCCCTGGATCTGGAGGCGCTGCCGGAGCCGGGCTCCGAGCTGGAGGTCCAGCTCAAGCACCTGCAACTGCTGGTGGACAAGGACACCGCCCGGGTGGCGGAAGTGGTCAGACAATGGGTGAGCGGCAATGAGCAACGGTAATCTGAATCAGAACGCGGTCGACATCGACATCGACAACCTCGAGAAGGCCGCCATCCTGCTGCTGAGCATGGGCACCGAGGCGGCCGCCAAGGTGATGCAGAAGCTGTCGCGGGACGAGGTGCAGCGCCTCATCTCCAAGATGGCCGGCCTCTCCGGCGTGAGCTCGATCGAAGCCAAGTGGACCCTGCAGCAGTTCTTCACTCAGTATCGCGAGCAGAGCGGCATCGGCAGCGCCTCCCGGGAATACCTGGAGCAGACCCTGGATCTGGCCCTCGGCCAGCGCCTCTCCCGCAGCCTGCTCGACAGCCTCTACGGGGATGCGATGAGCCAGGATATCCAGCGCCTGCAATGGGTGCCGGCGGATGTGCTGGCCCGCTTCTTCCGCAACGAACACCCCCAGATGCAGGCGGTGCTGCTCGCCTTCCTGCCGCCCCAGACCGCCTCGGCCGTGCTCGATGCCCTGCCGGGCTCGGTCCACGACGATCTGCTGGTGCGGGTTGCCAGCCTCAGCTCGGTCAGCGAGCACGTGCTGGGGGAGCTGCGGCTGACCCTGGATCGCTGCCTCGCCTATGTGGCCGACCAGTCCGGCGCCAAGGTCAACGGGGTGCGCCAGGTGGCCGACATCCTCAACCGCTATCAGGGCAACAAGGAGCAGATGCTCACCCTGCTGCGGGAGCACGACGGCGAGATGGCCCTCGAGATCGAGAAGAACATGTTCGACTTCATGGCCCTGCGTCGCCAGAGCGACGACACCCTGCAGCGCCTGGTGCAGGAGCTGCCGGCTGATCTGCTGGCGCTGGCCCTGAAGAACACCGAGGCCGGTTTCCGCAAGGTGGTGCTGGGGGCCATGCCGAAGCGAATGGCGCAGGCGCTGGAGGCCCAGATCCAGGATCAGGGCAGCGTCTCCCTGCGCAAGGTGGAGCAGGCCCGGGAAGAGGTGATGAAGCTGGTGCGGGAACTGGTGGAGCAGGGCGAGATCGAGTTCCAGCTGTTCGAAGAGCCCACCGTCAGCTAACAGGAGACAGGCATGAGTCAGCATGTTCGCAAACTGGCGGCCGGGGCCACCCGTCTCTACCGTTTCCCGGCGCTGGGACAGAGCGGGGAAGAGGCCAGGAGCCAGCAGGAAGAGTTCGAATACGGCTATCAGCAGGGGCTGGAGCAGGGGCAGGCCGAAGGGTACCAGTCCGGCTACCAGCAGGGGCTGGCCAGCGGCCTCATCGAGGGGGAAGCCAAGGGGCTGCAGCAGGGTCAGGTGCGCGGCCTGGCCCAGGGGCTGACCGAGGGGCGCGCCGCCTTCGATCAGGCCATGATCCCCTTCGCCAGGTTGCAGCAGCAGTGGGAGTCCCTGACCCGGGCCCGGATGCTGGAGCAGAAGGCCCTGGTGGCCCAGCTGGTCGCCCAGGTGGCCAGGCGGGTGATCCAGGCCGAATTCACCCTCAATCCCCAGCAGGTGCTCCATCAGGTGGAGCAGGCCATGGCCAGCCTGCCGAGCGAGCCGGAGGAGCTGGTGATCTACCTCAACGAGGGGGACAGACAGCGGCTGATCGAGCAGGGGGTGACCCGCTGCGAGAAGTGGCCGCTGCAGGTGGACCCGGCGCTGGCGGTCGGCGACGCGCGGATCGAGACCCGCACAGCTGTGATCGAGATCAACACGGGGGAGCGGCTCGGCCGCTGTATCGAGCAGCTCAACCAGACCCTGGAGCTGCCGCAGGATGCATGAGGCGCTGCAGCAGGCGCTGACCTCGGCCCTCGACAGCCTGGAGGAGGTCCCGGGGTTTCGCCGTTACGGCAGGCTGGTGCGCGTCACCGGGCTGACCCTGGAAGTTGTGGGGTGCCAGCTCATCATGGGGCAGCGCTGCGAGGTGGAGACGGCCACCGGGACCGCCCTGCTGGCCGAGGTGGTCGGCTTCAACCGGGATATCTCCTACCTGATGCCGCTCCAGCCCATGAGCGGCCTCTATGCCGGTGCCCGGGTCCTGCCCGTCGACGGGGAGGAGACCATCCGGGTCGGCGAGCACCTGCTTGGCCGGGTGCTCGACGGCCTGCTGCAGCCCCTGGACGGCCGTCCCCTGAAAGAGGAAGGGGTGCGGGTGCCGCTGTTTTCCTCCCCTCCCAACCCCCTGCTGCGCACCCCGGTGCGCGAACCGCTCGACGTGGGCATCCGTGCCATCAACGGCCTGCTGACCGTGGGCAAGGGCCAGCGCCTGGGGCTGTTTGCAGGTTCCGGGGTGGGCAAGAGCATGCTGCTAGGCATGATGACCCGCAACACCAGCGCCCGCATCGTGGTGGTGGGGCTCATCGGCGAGCGGGGTCGGGAGGTGCGGGAGTTCATCGAGCACAGCCTGGGGAGCGAGGGGCTGGCCCGCGCCGTGGTCATTGCGGCCCCGGCAGACCAGTCCCCCCTGATGCGGCTGCGGGCCGCCCAGCTGTGCCACCGCATCGCCGAATATTTCCGCGAGCAGGGGCAGGACGTGCTGCTGCTGATGGACTCCCTGACCCGCTACGCCCAGGCCCAGCGGGAGATAGCCCTGGCGATCGGCGAGCCTCCCGCGACCCGGGGTTATCCGCCCTCGGTGTTCAGCATGCTGACCCAGCTGGTGGAGCGGGCGGGCAACGGCACCCATCCGGACGGCAGCCTGAGCGCCTTCTACACAGTGCTGGCGGAAGGGGATGATCAGCAGGACCCAGTGGTGGATTCGGCCAGGGCCATTCTCGACGGTCACATAGTGCTGACGCGCCGCCTGGCGGAAGAGGGACACTACCCGGCCATCGACATCGGCGCCTCGGTGAGCCGGGTGATGCCCCAGGTGGTGCCGCCAGAATGGCAGACCCTGGCGGTGAACCTGCGCCAGCTGTGGGGCCGCTATCAGCAGGTGCGCGAGCTGCTGCCGCTGGGGGGCTACCAGCCGGGGGCCGATCCCCAGATGGATGAGGCGGTCCAGCGCTATCCCGCCATCGCCGGCTTCCTGCAGCAGGGCCTGCACGAGGAGACCCCCATCACCCAGGTGATGGCCGGGTTGAAACAAGTGCTCGGCAGGGCTTAAGGACGCGGCATGCTGAAATCCTACCTCGGCCTGCAACAGGATGCGCTGGACGCCATGGGCAAGGAGCGCCAGCGCCTGCGGGAAGTGGCGCAGCGGGAGGAGCGCAGGGCCCTGAAACTGCAGGAGGTCATCGAGACGATGCAGCCGGGCGCCGCCAGCTTCCACCCCCTGCTGTGGCAGAACAAGCAGCAGATGCAGGGGCAGCTTCGCCACCTGCTGGCGCACCAGCAGCAGCAGTGTGCCCTGGCCAGCCAGGATCTGGCGCACCACGAGGGGCAGCTGATCAGGCAGTTTGGTCGGGTCAAGGGGCTGGAGCTGCTGCTGGACAAACGGGCCCTGGCGGCACGCCAGCGCCAGGAGTCAGGGGAGCAGCGTCAGCTGGACGAGCTCGCCGCGCTGCGCCATCGCGCCCTGCAGGGGAAGTGAGGGTTCAGTCGGGGAAGTGTTCCTGCCTGCCATAGGCGGATTCCTGGCCCAGCAGGGTATGGATGGTCTCGATCTGCCCCGCCAGCAGGCGGCCATTCTGTTCGTTCTGGCGCTGGCACTGCCGCAGCAACAGCTCGAGCGTCTGCCATTGCTCGCCGACCCTTTGTTGCAGCGGAGCGGGCAGCTTGCCGATGAGGGTCGCCATGCCCTGCTCGTCGGGCTTGAGGCCCAGGGCCCTCAGGTGCTGGCAGCGCAGCTGGACCTGCTGCTGGATCTCGCTCATCACCCGGGTCTGCTGCTGGTTGTGCGCCGCCAGCCCGTCCACGTCGTGGCTGGCCAGCAGGCGGTACTGGTTGAGCAGCAGCTGCTGCAGCTCGGCGTAGCGGCCACAATCCTGCTGGATGCCGACGATCAACTGCTGGACCCTCAGCCTGGGGGTCATGGTCATCGGCGGTGCATGTCCAGGATGGCCTGGCCCAGGGCATCCATGTCGAGCTCGAGCCGGCCTTCGGCGATGGCCTGGCGGATCTGGTTCACCTTCTCCATGTCCACGTCGGAGGTGGAGGCCAGCTCGGCCCTCGCCTGATTGATGGTCTGGGCCGTGGCGCTGATCCTGGCGTCCCCCTGGCTGGCCCGTGGCTGGGCTGCGGGCGCGGCATCGGCCTTGCGCTGCGACTGGGGTTGAACGTAGATAGGGTCGGTGCGTGTGATTTTCATAACGTGAATTCCTGGTGGTCTCTCTCTGACAGGCGACCCGAAGGCGGCCGAACTTGAATCAAACTCGCCTTTTGTGGGCTAAAAACGGGTTTCGACCTCCCCCTTGTCGATCACCCAGGCCTGGATCTCCTTGCCCGAGCCGAGGTTTCTGACCCGGATCCCTTCTCCGATGGCGCCGTTCGCCAGCGCCTGGCCACGGGTGGTGGCGGAAAAGCCCGGCTGCCCCGCCCGGATCAGCACCCCTTCCCCCGTGCGAACGGCCCAGGCCTGCTGCAGGTCGAGCTCGCCGATCAGCTGCCCCATCCTGAGATGGCGCGTGCTCTTGCTGCCCACCAGGTCGTCGTTGCTGGGGACGAAGCCCCGCTGCAGCCGGCTGACCTCGAGAGACTTCTCGACCAGATCCCCCGGCCCTATGGTCTGCCCCTTCTGGATCTCCCTTGCCGTCACCCAGACCGGCAGCATCAGGGTCACCTCCACCCGAGCCCGAAGCTGCCAGGCCGGCTCAGTGCACTCCACCAGATAGGGGCGCCTTCCCCAGGGCTGGCGATACTGCCCCCCGGCCTGATAGCGCACCGCCTGCCGGCAGTCGGGCAGGTGGGCCACGGCGGGGGAGAGCCAGACCTGATAGTCGGCTTTGGTCTGTGGCCAGCCCTGCCGGTGCAGGTAGTCGTCGAGGGCCGCCGTCGCATCCGCCGTCAGGCCATCGCTCAGCCGCTGCGCCAGGGAGATCGGCTCGGCCCGCAGGGGCAGCGCCAGGATCAGCAGGGCGAGCAGGCCTGCCCGCTTCCATATGGGAAACATTGCTTCCCCCTTTGTCCGCCCCGCCCGCCATGGGAGATGGCCTGACCAGCGGAAATCACGGGTTTTCATGATTGGCATGAGTCTTGATAAAGGATGCACCGGTCTGACTGGTTCACAAGAAGGATGAAGCATGAGTATCTCATTTGACAGCGCGCTTGGCGTCCATCCCTATGCCTTGGATGTGCGGGCGGACAGGGCCCGTATTCTGGCAGGGAATCTGGCCAATGTGGATACCCCAGGCTATCTGGCGCGGGATGTGGATTACAAGGCGATCCTCGGCCGTGTCGCCGGACAGGTGGCCGCCGGGGAGTCTGGCGGCGCCATTCGTCAGGACGCCGTGGACAACGACATGCAGCATCCCCTCTACCGCATCCCCTACCAGGTCTCCATGGATGGCAACACCGCCGAGCTCAGCGTGGAGCAGAGCAAGTTTGCCAGCAATGCCACCGACTTCCAGACCAGCCTCACCTTCCTGAATATGAAAATCACCGGGATCGCCAAGGCGATCGAGGGCCGTTAATCATGTCGTTCAACCGAATCTATGACATCGCCGGCAGCGCCATGCGGGCGCAGACCGTCCGCCTCGACACCGTGGCCTCCAACCTGGCCAACGTCGACAGCGCCGCCGGCAGCGAGGAGGCCGCGTTTCGCGCCATCAAGCCCGTCTTCTCCACCCTGTACCAGCGGGTCCAGGAGGCCGAGGGGCTGGGAGCCGCCCAGGTGCAGATCGCCGGCATCGTCCAGTCCGACCGCCAGGTCGAGAAGCGCCTCGAGCCGACCAATCCCCTGGCCGACGGCGACGGCTTTGTCTACTACTCCAACGTCAACGCGGTGGAGGAGATGGCGGACATGATGAGCGCCTCCCGGGGCTTCGAGACCTCGGTGGAGGTGATCAACCGCATCAACAGCATGCAGCAGGGGCTGCTGCGCCTCGGCCAGGGGGCATAAATGAGCCTGCCACAAGTCAGCGGTCTGGATACCGCCCGCAGCACCAGCCAGTACTCGGCCACCCCGGAGATCGCCGCCAACGGCACCGGAGAGGGGCAGGGAGTCCAGCTGCGCAACGAATTCCTGCAGATGATGGTGGCCCAGATCCAGAACCAGGATCCCACCAACCCGCTGGATGGCGCCCAGTACGTCACCCAGTTGGCGCAGTTCAGCATGGTGGAAGGGGTCGAGGGGCTCAAGGTGCTGCAGCAGAAGTCCATCAACATGATGGATACCCAGCAGGTGCTGCAGAGCACCGACCTCATCGACAAGGAGGTGATGGTGCCGAGCCAGACCCTGGAACAACAGAAAGAGAGTGCCATCCGCGGTCAGGTGGAGCTGGCCGGTGCGGCCGATGCGGTTGAGCTGAAGGTCTATGACAAGCACGGCACCCTGGTCGCGACCAAGAGCTGGGGCGAGAGCAAGGCGGGGGCGCTGGATTACGAGCTGCCGGCCTTGCCGGCCGGCGAGTACAGCTTCGAGGTGAAGGCTTCCCTCGCCGGGGTGGCCACCACCACCAAGAACTATGTGGCCAGCCGGGTGGAGCGCGTCAGCCTGCCCGGCACGGGCGAAATCATGTTGCAAGTGGCGGGCGTCGGGGATGTTCCCCTGTTCAGCGCCGTCCAGTTTGGCAAGTCGGCGTAATCAGAAAGGAGCGACACTGTGTCTTTTAGTATCGGACTGAGCGGCCTGCGCGCCGTCAACCAGGAATTGAGCGTCATCAGCAACAACGTGGCCAACGCCAGCACCGCCGGCTTCAAGTCCAGCCGTGCCGAATTTGCCGCCATCTACGGCGGCGGCCAGGCCGGCGGCGTGGAGATGAACAACGTCTCCCAGAACTTCGATCGCAGCGGCGACGTGACCCGGACCGGGCGCGGGCTGGATCTGGCGATCTCCGGCAACGGCTTCTTCGTCCTCAAGGATGGCAACGGCCAGACCTCCTACACCCGGGCCGGCATGTTCCAGCGGGACACCAGCAACTACCTGACCACGGCCAGCGGCACCCGTCTGCAGGGCTACATCACCAACGAGGCGGGGGAGCTGCAGTCCGGCGTGGTGGGGGATATCCAGGTCAAGACCGGCAACCTGCCCGCCAAGCCCTCCGACACCCTGGAGTTCGTGGCGAACCTCAAGGCGGACGCCAGCATCATCGATCAGGCGGTACACCCGTTCGACCCTGCGAAATCCGACAGCTTCAGCTACTCCCAGTCCAGCAAGGTGTACGACTCCCTCGGGGTCGAGCACACCCTGACCCAGTACTTCGTGAAGACGGGCGAGAACACCTGGCAGGTCAACTACGCCTTCAACGGCACCCAGACCGGCACCCCGGTGGCCATGGCGTTCAACACCAACGGCACCCTGAAGTCCCCGACCACGGCGCCCGTGCTGAACCTGGCGCCCGCAGGGGCCGAGCCCATCGCTCTCACCGCCGATCTGACCAAGGTCAGCCAGTATGCCTCCGACTTCAACGCCACCCGCAACCAGTCCAACGGCTATACCGCCGGGGATCTGACCGGGGTGCGTGTCGATGCAGACGGCGGTGTCTACGCCACCTTCACCAACGGCCAGAGCCTGCTCCAGGGTCAGGTGGTGATGGCGAACTTCGCCAACCCCAACGGCTTGCTGCAGGCCAACAACACCACCTGGCAGCAGTCGTTCAGCTCGGGCCAGCCCGTGCTGGGGGCGCCGGGCACCGGTACCCTGGGCGGCCTGACGGCGGGGGCCTACGAGGCCTCCAACGTGGATCTGACCGGCGAACTGGTGAGCCTGATGACCTCCCAGCGCAACTACCAGGCCAACGCCAAGACCATCAGCTCGGCGGACAAGATGACCCAGGTTCTGTTCAACTCCTTCTAAGGCGTGATGCGTGGAAAAGCTTATCTATACCGCCATGTCGGGGGCGCAACACACCCTGATGGCCCAGCAGATCCGGGCCAACAACCTGGCCAACGTCAATACCGCAGGCTTTCGGGCCGATTTCGAGCGGGCCTCCGCCTACGCCCTGACCGGTGACGGCTACCAGAGCCGGGTCATGGCCAGGGAGGAGCAAGCGGGCACCGATTTTCGGGCGGGCGCCCTGATGCAGACCGGCCGCAAGCTGGACGTGGCGATCCGCGGCGAGGGGTTTCTCACCGTGCAGACCGCGGACGGCAAGGAGGCCTACACCCGCGCCGGCAACCTGGAGGTGGACGGTGAGGGACTGCTGACCCTCAACGGTCGCCCCGTGCTCGGGGATGGCGGCGAGATGGTGCTGCCTGCCTATCGGGATCTGAGTTTTGGCAAGGACGGTTCCCTCAGCATCACCCCGCCGGGGGGCGGCGCCCGGCTGGATGTGGGCCGGCTCAAGCTGGTCAACCCGGATCCGGCCGAGCTGGTGAAGGGGCAGGATGGCCTGTTCCGCCAGCGCCAGGGCGGCGATGCGGAGATCAGCGAGCAGGTGGTGCTGGCGTCCGGCTTCCTCGAGGGGGCCAACGTGAACGCGGTGGACGAGCTGATCGGCAGCATGTCCCTGACCCGCAACTTCGAGCTGCAGGTGAAGCTGATGAAGACGGCGGACGAGCAGGCGAGACAGGGGGCCAGGCTGATTTCCGGCCAGGGCTGACAGAATGACGCAGGGTCGGTGTGGCCGTCCCTGCACTAACTTGATGAGGGCGCCAGGCGCCCTCCCATGAAGGGTGGAGAGACGAAGATGCATGCAGCGCTTTGGGTGAGCAAGACGGGTCTGTCGGCACAGGATGCCAAGATGGCCAGCATTTCCAACAACCTGGCCAACGTCAACACAGTCGGCTTCAAGCGCGATCGGGTGGCGTTCGAGGATCTGTTCTATCAGGTCCAGCGCCAGCCGGGGGCCCAGCAGGATCAGCAGAACCTGTCTCCCATCGGCATCCAGATGGGGAACGGGGTGCGGGTGGTCGGCACCCAGAAAGTGTTCACCCCGGGCCAGTTCCAGAACACCAACCAGGATCTGGACATGGCGGTGGTGGGTGCGGGCTTCTTCAGCGTCGAGCGTCCGGATGGCGAGACCGCCTACACCCGCAACGGCCAGTGGCACCGCAACGCGGAAGGGCTGCTGGTCAACGCCGACGGCCTGCCCATGCTGCCGCAGATCCAGATCCCGGACAACGCCACCAAGATCGCCATCGGCACCGACGGCACCGTGAGCGCCACCCTGCCGGGACAGCAGGAGAACGTGGAGCTGGGGCGCATCACCCTGACCAACTTCTCCAACCCGGCCGGCCTGGAAGCCCTGGGGGGCAACCTCTACCGGGCGACCGGTGCCTCCGGCGAGGCCATCGAAGGGGTGCCGGGTGAAGAGGCCATGGGGGCCATCAAGCAGTTCACCCTGGAGAGCTCCAACGTCAACGTGGTGGAAGAGATGGTGGACATGATCACCACCCAGCGCGCCTACGAGATGAACGCCAAGGTGGTCTCCTCCGCCGATCAGATGCTCAAGTTCGTGACCCAGGCCCTGTGATGATGAGTGCGCTGTGGCGTTGTGCCGTGCTCTGCCTACTGCTGGGGGGCTGCTCCACCTATGAGTTGCAGGCCCCGGAACCCGGCGACGAGAAGTGGGCCCCCTCCCGCTCCGAGATGACGAAGGCTGGGGTGGGGGAGGATGGCAGCCTCTATCGTAACGATTACATGATGACCCTGTTCCAGGACCGTCGCGCCTACCGGGTGGGCGACATCCTGACCGTGATGCTGGAGGAGCGCACCCAGTCCAGCAAGAAGGCCAACACCAGTATGAACAAGGCCAGCAGCATCAATGTACCGGCCCCCTCCATCGGCGGCGTGTCGCGGCCCGACTGGGGCGCCTCGGTCAGCGCAGACCGGGACTTCGACGGTGGCGCCACTTCCAGCCAGCAGAACACATTGGCGGGGGCAATTACTGTCACCGTGGCCGAGGTGATGCCGAACGGGGTGCTGGGGATCCGGGGGGAGAAGTGGATCCGCCTCAACCAGGGGGATGAGTACATCCGTCTGGGGGGCATGGTGCGGGTCGAGGACATCGACCAGAGCAACCGCATCTCCTCCCAGCGCATCGCCGACGCCCGCATCACCTATGCGGGTCGCGGCGCCCTCGCCGACAGCAACCAGATGGGCTGGCTGGCGCGTTTCTTCAGCTCCGCCTTCGCCCCCCTGTGAGGACTCCAATGAACAGATGGTGTATCGCCTTGCTCTGCTGCCTGCTGCCGGGCATTGCCGCCGCCGCACCCGCCAAGCGGGCCCTGCTGGACATCGCCGATGTGCAGGGGATGCGCACCAACCAGCTGGTGGGCTACGGTCTGGTGGTCGGCCTCTCCGGCACCGGGGATCGCAGCCAGGTCAAGTTCACCGGCCAGTCCATGACCAACATGCTCAAGCAGTTCGGCGTGCAGCTGCCCGATGACATCGACCCCAAGCTCAAGAACGTGGCCGCCGTCTCCGTGCAGGCGACCCTGCCGGCGCTGGCGGGCAAGGGGCAACTGGTGGACGTGACCGTCACCTCCATCGGCGACGCCAAGAGCCTGCGGGGCGGCTCCCTGCTGCTGACCCCCATGCGCGGCATCGACGGCGAGGTCTATGCGGTCGCCCAGGGCAACCTGGTGGTGGCCGGGGTCAAGGCCGAGGGGCAGTCCGGCTCCTCCGTCACCATCAACGTGCCGACCGCCGGCATCATCCCGAACGGGGCCATCATAGAGCGGGAGGCGGCCAGCAACTTCTCGGACAAGCCGGAAGTCACCCTCAACCTCCATCAACCGAATTTCAAGACGGCCCGCAACGTGGAGCGGGAGATCAACCGCCAGCTCGGTCCCGTCGCCAAGGCGGTCAGCGCCGGTCGCATCCAGATCGCGGCCCCGCGCGACGAGAGTCAGCGCATCTCCTTCATGGCCCTGCTGCAGGATATCGAGATCGACATGGGCAAGGAGCGGCCGCGCGTCGTCTTCAACAGCCGCACCGGCACCGTCGTCATGGGGCAGGGGGTCAAGGTGCACAAGGCGGCGGTCAGCCACGGCAGCCTGACGGTGACGATCGGCGAGAGCCAGACGGTGAGCCAGCCCAATGCCTTCTCCAACGGCCGGACCACCACGACGCCCAACTCCCAGGTTCAGGTTGACCGGGAGCGCAACAACATGTTTGTCTGGCCGGATGGCACCTCCCTGGAGGTGATCGTCAAGGCGGTGAATTCCCTGGGGGCGACCCCGGACGATGTCATGGCCATTCTGCAAGCCCTCGACGAGGCGGGCGCCCTCGAAGGCGAGCTGGTGGTCATCTAAGGATCTCTATGACCAGAATTACATCCGAGCCTGGTTTCTATCAGGATCTCAACGAGTTGCAGCAGATAAAGAGCAACCCGGATCAGCGTGCGGCCCTGGAGGCGGCGGCCGGCCAGTTCGAGGTGAGCTTCCTGCAGACGGTGCTCAAGCACATGCGCTCGGCCTCCGACGCCCTGCAGGACGACGAGGAGAGGATCATCAAGGGGGAGTCCCTCTACCGCGACATGTACGACAGCCAGCTCGCGATGAGCCTGGTCAAGCGCGGCGGACTGGGGCTCAAGGAGCAGATGGTCAATCAACTGGCCCCCACATTAAAGAATGCCGAGTCTGTGGTCGCTTCAGAACCTCAGACCCTGGCTGCTTTCAGTCAGCCTCTGAATTCGGCAAAAATGAGGAAAGTTGACTGATGTCGCTGCTCAATATCGGTTTTAGCGGACTCAACGCGGCGCAGATCGCGCTCAACGTCACCGCCCAGAATATCGCCAACGTCAACACCGTCGGTTATAGCCGCCAGGAGGCCATGATGGGCAGCCTGTCGGGCTTCGGCCGGCTGGACAACGGCATGGGGGTCGAGGTGACCGGGGTTCGCAGGATCACCGATGACTACCTGGTGTCCCAGCACTGGCGCAGCCGCTCATCGACCGGCGCCTCCTATGCGTTTCACCAGTACATCAACACCACGGAGCAGCTGCTCGGCAGCGAGTCCATGAACATCGCCAAGGGGCTGGACAGCTTCTTCGCCTCCCTGAGTGCCGCCCTCGACAGTCCGGAGACGCCGGCCCAGCGCAGCCAGATCGTCAGCTCGGCCGGGGCGCTGGCCAACCGGTTCGGCCAGTTGAACGAGAGCCTGCTGACCCAGGAGAAGCAGATCGACGATCAGCTCGGCAGCACCATCACCCAGGTCAACAGCTATCTCAAACAGGTGGCGGAGCTCAACACCCAGATCGGCGAGCAGGCTTCCAAAGGGGTCAACACCTCGGCGCTGGAAGACAGCCGCGAGCAGATAGTGCGTGAGCTGTCGACCTTCATGGAGGTGCGGGTCAACCGTCAGAGCGACGGCTCCTTCTCCCTGAGCCTGCCCCAGGGCCAGCCCCTGGTGCTGGCCGGCAGCAGCAGCACCCTCTCTCTGGCCGGCGACACCCTGAGCCTGAGCTTCGGGCCGCAATCCTTCGAGGTCCCCAGACTTCAGGGCGGCACCCTGGCGGGCGTGCTGGAATATCGCACCACAGTGCTGCGCCCCCTGCGCGACGAGCTGAACCAGATCGCGAAGAAGCTGGCGGATGACTTCAACGCCAAGCAGGCGGGTGGCGTCGATCTGAACGGCGATCCCGGCAAACCCCTGTTCAGCTACGACCCCCTCAATCCCTCCGGCACCCTCAAGGTGGCCGACGGCTTTACCGGGGATCACCTCGCCTTCGCCAAGGCGGGGGGCGGCAACGGCGACAACCGCAACCTGCAGGAGCTGCTGACCATCAAGGATGATCAGTACGATGCCTACAGCGCCCTGCTTGGCAAGATGGCGGTGCAGAGCGGTCAGGCCAAGGCGACCATGGAGGCCGATGCCAACATGGAGAAACAGCTCGCCACCAAGCTCAGCAGCGTGAGCGGCGTCAACCTCGATGAGGAAGGGGTCAAAGTGATGGCCTACACCAAGGCGTATCAGGCCAATGCCAAGGTGATCAGCACCTCGGATCAACTCTTCAATTCCATTCTCAACATGTTCTGACGGAGTCCGCATGCGCATCAGCACCAACCAGATCCAGCTCAGCATGCTCGACAACCTGCAGCGGGGCTTTGGCGACTACGCCCGGCTGGATCGCCAGATCTCCTCCAACAAGCGGATCCTGCAGCCTTCGGACGATCCCGTGGGCAGCGTGCAACTGCTCGGTCTGAAGAAAGAGCAGGTGGCCATGGCCCAGTACCAGAAGAACATCGCCAATGCCAAGAGCCAGCTATCCCAGGGGGAGCTGCAGTTCGAGACCATGACCAACATGCTGAGCCGGTTGCGGGAGCTGACCCAGACGGCAGCCAACGGTTCCCTCTCCGAGGACGATCGCCGGGCGGTGTCCAGCGAGGCGGCCATCATCAAGGAGGGACTGCTGGATCTCGCCAATGCCCGCAACGAGAACGGTTCAAGCCTGTTCAGCGGCAGCCAGGTGGACAAGACCCCCATCGTCCAGGGTCCGGGTGGCGGCTATCTCTATCAGGGGGATGCCCTGGTGCGGGAGGTGGAGATTGCCCGGGGGGTGACGGTGTCCCTCAACCAGACCGCAGACAGCCTGTTCATCCAGAACGGGGATTTCTTCAAGCAGCTGGACGACATGGTGGCGGCCTTCGATGCCGGCGCACCGGATGCGGCGGATCAGGCCAGAGCCATGCTGGATCGCAGCAAGACCCTGCAGGATGACATCAGCCAGATGGTGAGCACCATAGGGGCGCGCATCAATCTGCTGGATCAGGTGGACGAGGGTCATGCCGAGAAGAGCACCTATAGCAAGGAAGTGAGCAATCAGATAGAGTCCCTCGACTACGCGGGGGCCGTGACCCAGCAGGCGCATGTGCTGATGGCTCTGCAGGTGCAACAGCAGGCCTTCGCCAAGGTGAATGGCCTGAGCCTGTTCAACTACATGCCCTAAATCTGTCTAAGGAGCCAGGATGCAGATTCAACAAACCCGTCCGGGGAGCGTGGTCGAAACGCCGGCCCAACCCAGGTTGCAAGGTCGTTCGACTGCCCAGGCTACTTCTCCCCAGACTCCTCGCAATGAACGCCAGCCCAATGTCATCCGGCTGGATCGCTGGGCCCTGATCGGCACGGCGCAGCAGCGCATCGCCCATGCCCAGGGGGGCGAGCAGGCCCTGAGCCAGGTGTGGGGCGAGCTGAAGCGCCTGGAGCAGCAGCTCGGCCAGCAGAAGGCGGCGAGCGGGGATCTGGTCTCCAGTCTCAAGGTACTGGAAGAGAAGCTGACCCAGCCGCAGGCGCCACTGACGAGCGAGCTCAGGCCACGCTTGCTGGCGTCGGCCACGGACAGCAGGGTGCACTACAGCGCGGAGCGGCTCGATCTGCTGAGCCCAAGGGCGAGTGCCGAGCGTCTCGTCTTCTCCTTCCCTCAGACCAGCAGCGCCGTCGAGGTGCTGCTGCCCGCCGATGCCAGTGAAGCGGAGGCGGCCGCCCGTCTGGATCGCGCGCTGCGCAAGGAGCATATCCAGGCGCGCCTGAACGAGCTGGGCAAGCTGGAGCTGAGCGTGCCGGATCAGCACAGGCGCAAGCTGGATGAACCCGTGCTGCTGAGCGGCGAGGGCATCCGCATTCCCGCCGGCAACCCGGTACCCGTGCAGTTCAAGCCAAAGGCGGGGCAGTTGACCCAGCTCGGCGAGGGGCTCGACAAGGGGGAGATCAAACAGGAGCAGCAACGGCTGAAGCGACTGCTCGGGGAGATAGAGCAGTCGGTGCGCGAGCTCAAGCAGTTTCGCCAGCGGATGGTGAAGCAGCTCGATCGGGTGAAGTCACGCAGCCAGAACCTGCAGCAGGAGGAGCTGGTCCAGTTGCAGGGCAAGCTCAGCCTCCAGCTCAAGGAAGGGGGCTTCATGGGGACCATGTCCGGTCTGCTTGCCCAGGCCAACGTCTCGCGCCAGAACGTGGTGGCGCTGCTCACCTAGGGTGCCAGGTCCCGTTCACGACAGAAAACCGCCATGCAGCTCGCTGGCGGTTTTCTGTTTTCAGGGCTTGAGCAGGGCGTACAGGGAGATGTCCGACGCGAAGCCGGAGTCGTTGAGCCCCTGTTCTATGGTCTTGATAAAACTCGCATTGTGCTGGCGTATGGTGTGGTAGCTGTAGAAGAGGTTGACCACGTCCTGCTCGTCCAGCTCCTTGTCCATGGCCAGCAGGCAGAGGTAGTTGCGCAGCAGGAAGTAGTCGACCACCAGCAGTTGATATGCCTGGCACTTGTCGCCCTGCTGCAGCGGGAAGTTGTGGTGATAGACGTAGTAGAGCAGGTAGTTGTCCAGGATCTGGGGATGGCTGGCCAGGAAGGGGGCGACCCTGTCGTGCCAGACTTGCTGCAGGTGTGCAAGCTTGTCCTCGTCGTAGGTTCCCTCCAGTACCTCGTTGATCTTGTCGAGGCAGACCTGCATGGTCTGCCGCCCCCGTCTCCCCTGGGAATAGGCCAGCAACTGGTGGGTCATGGTTCTGAGGCCCCACCACTGCAGTCTGGGCAGGGCGGGCAACTGCTCGAACATGGTGTTGAGCTCCCCGCGTTCGGCCAGTACCGCCACCTGATCGAGGAAGGCCTCGTGGGAGAGTTGCGCAGGATCCCGGTGGATCAGCATGCCGACCAGCCATAGCCGAATCGCCACGGGGATATCCGTGGCGGCCAGCACGTGAATGCTCAGGCTGTGCAACGTCGCCATGGCGTTGGAGGGGGGCGGAGCGAAGGGCAGGGGCTGGGTGAGCTCGGTGACCTCGGTCTGCATCGCCAGGGGGTCAAGCAGCAACTGGCGGCACACCTGGGGGCAGGAGAGCATCAGGGACCTCTTGAGCTGGTTGCCGATGCGGGTCTGGGCTCTGGGGTAGGTCTTGCAGGTGTGACTCAGGGCATCCGGACCCGCCTTGCTGTGGATCTGGCACAGGCGGTGTTCATCGAGGAAGGGGCAGGCGCCCTGTTCGTCGAGCTTTATCTCCCCCCAGCGCTCGTTGCTCTGCTTCACCTTGATGATGTGCAGATTGCTCAGGGATTTGACCGTGGGGTCGGGGTGGCGTTCATAGCTGCGGAAGGTCTGCTTGTCGATGCTGATGGTCCAGCTGTGGCAGCAGTTGTCCTCGCAGCGATCGCCGATGCACTGGAAATGTTGAACGAAATGCGGTGTGTAGAGCGAAGCAGCCATGTCGCCATCCGGTAGTGAGAGAGGACGTTTTAAAAGGTTCTTCGCGGGATCTTGGGGAAGTGGAAGTTGACAGACAGGGTGCTGGTAAACTGGCTGTCTCCAAACACA
>NZ_JAPCJD010000020.1:0-65600 GCF_027707845.1 Aeromonas sp. QDB14
ATGACTCATGATGAACCCTGTTCCATGGCTCCAGATGACAAACATGATCTCATATCAGGGACTTGTTCGCACCTTCCCAAGCATCACAGCACCCTCTGCTTCCCCGACGACGTCAATACCCGGGATTACGAGACCTTGTGGCAGGATCTGCGCCACGGCGTCTCCCGCAGCGGCCGCTTCATTCGCCAGTCGAAATCCGGCAAGGCCGTGTGGCTGGAGGCGACCTATTTCCCCATCGTGATCGACGGCAAGGTGGTGCGGATCGCCAAGGTCGCCTCCGACGTGACCCAGCAGCAATCCACCCTGGAGCGCACCCAGGCCCTGCTGGCAGCCCTGGACAAGTCCCTGGCGGTCATCGATTTCCAACCCGATGGCACCGTCATCACCGCCAACCAGAATTTCCTCAACTGCTTTGGTTACCGGCTGGAAGAGGTGGTCGGCAAGCATCATCGTCTCTTCTGTGACACCGAGTTCTACCAGAACAACCCCCATTTCTGGCAGGATCTCGGCTCGGGTGACATCAAGTCCGGGCTTTTCATGCGTCTGGGTCACCGGGGGGAGAAGATATGGCTGGAGGCCACCTACAACCCCATCTTCAACCACGAGGGCAAGGTGGTCAAAATCATCAAGCTGGCGAGCGACATCACCGAGCGGGTGGAGAAATCCATCTCCACCCGGGAAGCGGCCCAGAAGGCGTGTGCCATCGCCAGCGAAACCGTCGCGAGCGCCGCCAGGGGGCGGGAGGTCATCGACAGGGTGCTCGACACCTCCTCTCACATCAACACCTCGGTCAATGCGGTCAGCAAACAGATAGAGCAGCTCAACCAGCAATCCAGGAGCATCGAATCCATCATCTCCACCATCAGCGGCATCGCGGATCAGACCAATCTGCTGGCCCTCAACGCGGCCATCGAGGCGGCCCGCGCCGGGGAACAGGGACGGGGATTCGCGGTCGTGGCCGACGAGGTGAGGCAACTGGCGGCGCGCACTTCCAGCTCCACCAGCGAGATCGTCACCGTCATCAAGCACAACTCGGAGATCACCTCCCAGATCACCCAGACCGTCTCCGTCGTCTCCGACAAGGCGGTGGCAGGTCAGGAGCAGGCCACCATCATCGCCGACGTCATCAAGGAGATCATCGAGGACGCCAACTCGGTGTCGGACACCGTCAAGAGCCTCTCCATCTGAGCGACAGCTGCCAATGACAACGGGGGGCCCAGGCCCCCCGTTGTCATTGCTGTCCGCCCACCCGAAACCCGCTCAGCCATCCCCCAGGAGATAGTGTCTGGCTTCCTCGTCCGCCAGCGCGAGGGCGATGTCCCATAGCGCGGCGATGCAGAGCCCCTCCTCCTCCACAGCTTCCTCTTCCAGCGCCTCCAGGGCTCTGGCATCGGCCAGGGTAAAGGGGGGATGGCTCAACAGGCTTTTGGCCGCGGCCAGCAAGTGCATGTCGCTCATCGGTCGGCTCCTTCTTAGACAGCGTGTTTCCCTACCCAGACTGTAGCCCAATGACGGCGACTCATCCCCCGGTGGCGACTGCCTGCGCACGCTTCCTGCCGGACGGCAGTTGGCCCACCCCGATGCCGGCCAGCACGGCGGCACAGGCCACCCATTGCAGGGCAGTGAGCGTCTCTCCCAGCAGCAGATAGGCGAGCAGCAGGGTAAAGACCGGTATGAGGTTCACATAGGCAGCCGCCAGGGTCACCTTCACCTGGGTCACCGACCAGTTGTAGAGCAGGTAGGCACCCAGGGTCACGAAGGCACCGAGGAAGAGGATGACCCCCATGTCCTGCCAGGCCCAGCTCGCGGGCCAGGGCGCACTGAAGGCAAAGGGCGCGAAGAAGAGCGTGCCGACGAAGGCCTGCAACGCCGTCAGTGTCATCACGCCGTAGCGGCTGGAGAGCTTCTTGAATACCACGGAATAGGTGGCGGCGCAGAGCATGGCGCCCATCTCCAGGCTGTTGCCGAGCAGGGCGTTGGGAGCGAACTCGTCGGCGCCCTCCCCCAACCCCAGCAGGGCGATGCCAACGATGGCGATGGCAAAGCCCAGCAGTTGGCGGCGACTCACCCGCTCTCCAAGCAGTACGAAGGCCACCAGGGCCACCATCAGGGGAAGCAGGGCACAGACCATGCCGGCCTGGCCGGCACTGGTGTAACGCAGGGCGTTGACTTCAAGAAGGAAGTAGAGGCAGGGCTCAAGCGCCCCCATCAGGGCCAACCAGCGCCAATCCCCCTTCTGGTAAGTGACGCGGCCAAGCTGGCGGTAGCAAAGCAGCCAGCAACAGGACGCCACCCCCATCCGCATAAAGAGCACCTGACCGAAGGACCAGATCTCCAGCACATGTTTGAGGGCGATGAAGGAGCTGGACCAGAGCAGCATGGCCAGGGTCAGCGTCAGGACGGGTAAAAGGCGCACAATGCCTCCATGAATTGGGCATTCGAATAATAACCATACGGCCTTGCGGTTGTCTAAAGGCACCTAACATCAGATAATACGGCCGCCTTCATACCGGATAACCCATCTTCAATGACTGAGTACCTGCTTTTACTGGTCGGCACCGTGCTGATCAACAACTTCGTGCTGGTGAAGTTCCTCGGCCTTTGCCCCTTCATGGGTGTCTCCGGCAAGCTGGAAACCGCCATCGGCATGGGTCTGGCCACCACCTTCGTCATGACGCTGGCCAGCGCCTGCTCCTATCTGATGGAGCACTACATCCTGATCCCGCTGGAGATCGCCTACCTGCGCACCCTGGGCTTCATTCTGGTGATCGCCGTGGTGGTCCAGTTCACCGAGATGGTGATCCGCAAGAGCAGCCCGACCCTCTATCGCCTGCTCGGCATCTTCCTGCCGCTCATCACCACCAACTGTGCCGTGCTCGGCGTGGCGCTGCTCAGCATCAACGAGCGCCACAACTTCATCCAGAGCATCATCTACGGCTTCGGGGCCGCCGTCGGCTTCTCCCTGGTGCTGATCCTGTTTGCCGCCATGCGTGAGCGGCTGGTGGCCGCCGACGTGCCGGCACCGTTTCGTGGCGTCTCCATCGCCATGGTCACCGCTGGCCTGATGTCGCTGGCCTTCATGGGCTTTACCGGCCTCATCAAGATATAACGCTATGATTCACATACTCTTTGCCATTCTGGTGCTGGCCCTGCTTGCCCTGGCCTTCGGCATCATTCTCGGCTTTGCCGCCGTCAAGTTTCATGTGCAGGCCGATCCCATCGTCGATCAGCTCGATGCTCTGTTGCCCCAGACCCAGTGCGGCCAGTGCGGTTACCCGGGCTGCAAACCCTACGCAGAAGCCCTGGCCAATGGCGACAAGATCAACAAGTGCGTGCCCGGTGGCGACGCCACCATGCGCAAGATTGCCGACCTGATGGGGGTCGAGCCCCAGTCTCTGGACGGCGGTGAAGACGCGGCAATCCCCGTCAAGAAGGTGGCCTTCATTCACGAAGACATGTGCATCGGTTGCACCAAGTGCATCCAGGCCTGTCCGGTCGACGCCATCCTGGGTGCCACCAAGGCGATGCACACCGTCATCGCGGCCGAGTGCACCGGGTGCGACCTCTGCGTCGACCCCTGCCCGACCGACTGTATCGAAATGATCCCGGTGCCGACCACGGTCGACAACTGGAAATGGGATCTGGCCAAGGTCGCCATTCCGGTCAAGATAGTGGAATAAACAGCGGAGTAACCATGCAGCATCTGCTCGAACGCATCAAAGCCGGCACTCTGTGGGATTTTCACGGCGGCATCCATCCCCCCGAGAACAAGCACCAGTCCAGCCTGACCCCCGTCGTTGACGCGGGCCTTCCCCCCCAGCTCATCATTCCGGTGCGCCAGCACGCGGGTCCGGCCGGCGAACTGCTGGTGCGGGTGGGGGACAAGGTCAAGAAGGGGCAACCCCTCACCCGTTTTGACAAGGGACGCATCGTGCCGGTGCACGCTTCCACCTCGGGCACCATCACCGCCATCGAGCAGCACACGGTGGCGCACCCCTCCGGTCTTGACGATCTCTGCATCCTCCTCACCCCGGACGGAGACGATGCCTGGGGCGAGCGCACACCCCAGCCTGACTACTGGAACCTGGAGCGGGGGGAGTTGCTCGAGCGCATCCAGCAGGCCGGCATCGCCGGGCTCGGCGGCGCCGTCTTCCCGACCCACAGCAAGCTCGACGGCCGTGGCCAGCTCACCGAGATCCTCATCGTCAACGGGCTGGAGTGCGAACCCTACATCACCACGGATGACAGGTTGATGCAGGAGTACGCCGACGAGATCATGGACGGCATCCGGGTACTCAAGCACCTGCTCAAGCCCAAGCTCACTCTGATCGGAGTGGAAGACAACAAACCGGCGGCCATCGAGGCCCTGACCCGCCATGCCAGCGACGCCGACGTACTGGTCAAGTCGGTACCGACCAAGTACCCCTCCGGCGGCGCCAAACAGACCATAGAGCTGCTCACCGGACGCCAGGTGCCCAAGGGAGGCCGGGCGGTGGACATGGGCATCATGGTGCTCAACGTCGCCACCGTCTTTGCCATCAAGCGCGCCATCATCGATGGGGAGCCGCTCATCGAGCGCATCGTCACCCTCACCGGCGACGCCTTCAAGAAACCCGGCAATGCCTGGGTGCGTCTGGGCACGCCGGTACGCTGGCTGCTCCAGCGTTTCGAGCTGCAACCGGAGGCGGATCAGCGGGTGATCATGGGGGGCCCCATGATGGGCTTCACCCTGCCCCACGCCATGGTCCCCGTGGTCAAGGCCACCAACTGCCTGCTCTCCCCCACCCGCGCCGAACTGCCGCCCCCCGGCCCGGAACAAGCCTGCATCCGTTGCAGTGCCTGCGCCGATGCCTGCCCCGCCACCCTGCTGCCCCAGGAGCTTTACTGGTACAGCCGGGTCAAGGAGTACGACAAGGCCGAGAAGCTCAACCTCTTTGACTGTATCGAGTGCGGCGCCTGTGCCTGGGTCTGCCCGAGCGAAATCCCCCTGGTGCAGTACTACAAGATCGCCAAGGATGACATCCGCGAGGCCCGTGCCGAGGCCGAGAAGGCCGAGCGCGCCAAGCAGCGCTTCGAGGCCAAGCAGGCTCGCTTCGAGCGTGAGAAGGCGGCCCGCGAAGCCCGCCACGCCGAGGCCGCAGCCCAGCGTCGCCAGGCCATGACGACGGCCGGGGGCGAAGATCCGGTCGCCGCCGCCCTGGCCCGCATCAAGGCCAAACAGGAGACGGCCCAGGTGGCCGTGAGTGAACCCGCACCGGACAACGAGGCCATGATTGCCGCCCGTGAGGCGCGCAAGCAGGAGGCCATCGCCCGTCGTGCCGCCAAGGCCGCCAATGGCGAGGGCAATGGGCTGGCTGACACCCCGGCACCAGGGGAGCAACATTCCAAGGCAGAGCTGGATCCCAAGAAGGCCGCCATCGCCGCCGCCCTGGCACGGGCCAAGGCCAAGAAAGCCGCCCAGGCGCAAGGTGACGGGCCGGTGGTCGCAGGTGAGACATCTGTGAACACAACCGAACACGCCGTTGAGGCCCCGGCCGCCGCATCCGAGCCCGCCGCCGAGGTGGATCCCAAGAAGGCGGCCATTGCCGCCGCCATCGCCCGGGCCAAGGCCAAGAAGGCTGCTCAGGCGCAAGGTGATGGGCCTGTGGTCGCGGGCGAGACATCCGTGAACACAAGCGAACACGCCGTTGAGGCCCCTGCCGCCGCATCCGAGCCCGCCGCCGAGGTGGACCCCAAGAAGGCGGCCATTGCCGCCGCCATCGCCCGGGCCAAGGCCAAGAAAGCCGCCCAGGCGCAAGGTGATGGGCCGGTGGCCGCGGGTGAGACATCTGTGAACACAAGCGAACACGCCGTTGAGGCCCTGGCCGCCGCATCCGTGCCCGCCGCCGAGGTGGATCCCAAGAAGGCGGCCATTGCCGCCGCCATCGCCCGGGCCAAGGCCAAGAAAGCCGCCCAGGCCCAAGGTGACGCACCGCCGGACGCGGATAAGACATCCGTGAACACAAGCGAACACGCCGTTGAGGCCCCGGCCGCCGCATCCGAGCCCGCCGCCGAGGTGGACCCCAAGAAGGCGGCCATCGCCGCCGCCATCGCCCGGGCCAAGGCCAAGAAAGCCGCCCAGGCGCAAGGTGACGCACCGCTGGACGCAGGTGGCATCTCCGCAAACACAAGCGATACCGCCACCGCCGAGGCCCCTGCCGCCGCATCCGGACCCGCCGCCGAGGTGGACCCCAAGAAGGCGGCCATTGCCGCCGCCATCGCCCGGGCCAAAGCCAAGAAGCTGGCGGCCGAGGCTGCCTCCTCCCCTTCGACCGACAAGAGCCACTGATCCATGTTCAATATCGCGAGTGCGCCCTTTGCCCACAACCGCAAACAGACCCAGACCCTGATGGTGCTGGTGATCCTGGCCTGCCTGCCCGGCTTCCTGGCGCAGACCTGGTTCTTCGGCTGGGGGACCCTGATCCAGATCCTGCTGGCGCTGGTCACGGCCCTGGGTTCGGAGGCCCTGGTCCTTCGCCTGCGCGGCCGGCCCGTCAAACCGGCCCTGCTGGATGGCAGCGCGGCCCTGACCGCCGTGCTCATCGGTCTCTCCCTGCCCCCCCTGCTGCCCTGGTGGATGCTGGTGCTGGGCACGGCGTTCGCCATCATCATCGCCAAGCATCTCTATGGCGGGCTCGGTCAGAACCTGTTCAATCCTGCCATGGTGGCCTATGTGCTGCTGCTGGTCTCCTTCCCGGTCCAGATGACCAGCTGGCTGCCCCCTTCAAGCATCGCCGCCTACGACATCGGCTTCGCCGATGCGGCCTCGGTGATCTTCACCGGCTTCAGCCTCGACGGCTACAGCATGCTGCAGCTCAAGCAGGGGGTGGATGGCCTGACCATGGCCACGCCGCTGGATACCTTAAAGACCGGGCTGACCCAGGGGCTGACCGCCACCGAAGTGATGACCCACAAGGTCTTCGAGGGCTGGGGTGGCATCGGCTGGAGCTGGGTCAACCTCGGCTACCTGCTGGGAGGCCTCTTCCTGCTCCAGCAGAAAGTGATCAACTGGCGCATTCCGACTGCCGTGCTGGGCGCATTGCTGCTCGCTGCCACCCTGGGCTATCTGGCCACCCCGGATGCCACCGCCACCCCCATGCTGCACCTGTTCAGCGGTGCCACCATGCTCGGGGCCTTCTTCATCGCCACCGATCCGGTGAGTGCCAGCACCACCGCAAAGGGGCGCCTCGTCTACGGTGTGCTCATCGGCGTGCTGGTCTATGTCATCCGCCGTTTTGGCGGCTATCCGGATGCCTTCGCCTTCGCCGTGTTGCTGGCCAACCTGTGCGTTCCCCTGATTGACAGTCTGACCCGCCCCAAGGTCTATGGAGCCCGTCGCAAATGAACCCACATCTGAATTGCCGCAGACGCGAGACAGGGAGCCTCCCATGTTGAAAAGCATGCGCAAGAATGGCCTGACCCTGGCCCTCTTTGCCCTCGGCTGCACCGCCATGGTGGTGCTGACCAACGAACTGACCCGGGATCGCATCGCCCACCAGCAAGAGCTGGAGAAGCTGCGCACCCTGCAGGCCCTGCTGCCCGAGGGGAGTTATGACAACGATCTGGTGGCCAGTTGCAAGCTGGTCAGCAGCCGGGAATACCTGGGCAGCGATGAGCCCATGCCCCTCTATACCGCCACCCTCAAGGGGGTGCACACCGGCTACGCGCTGGAAACCGTGGCCCCCGATGGTTACAGTGGAGCCATTCGTCTGGTGGTCGGCACCGATGCAAAGGGGGCCGTCAGCGCGGTCAGGGTGCTGGCCCACAAGGAAACCCCGGGGCTTGGTGACAAGATAGAGCTGAAGAAATCCAGCTGGATCGAAAGCTTCACCGGCAAGTCCCTCACGGCCGACAACGACGCCACCTGGGCGGTGAAGAAGGATGGCGGCGAATTCGACGCCTTCACCGGAGCCACCATCACCCCGCGGGCCGTGGTCAAGGCGGTGAAAAATTTGCTGAGGCTGCAACAGGAGCACCCCGAACTGCTGCACGATGCCCCCTCCTGCCATACCAACCCCTAACGCCGGAGCACACGCAATGGAACAAGTCGACGTGATTGACACGGCCAGCCAACCCGCCGGGGAAAGTGGCCGCCGCGAAGAGCTCAAGGAGCTGATGCTGCAGGGGCTGTGGAAGAACAACCCCTCTCTGGTGCAGGTGCTGGGGCTCTGCCCCACCCTGGCGGTCTCCTCCACCTTTACCAATGCGCTGGGGCTCGGCCTTGCCACCATGGTGGTACTGGTCTGCTCCAACCTCGCCGTCTCCCTGGTCCGCAACTGGGTGCCCAAGGATATCCGCATCCCGGTCTACGTGATGATCATCGCGGCCCTGGTGACCAGCGTGCAGCTGTTGATGAACGCCTACACCTACGGCCTCTATCAGGCGCTCGGCATCTTCATCGCCCTCATCGTCACCAACTGCGTCATCATCGGCCGTGCCGAAGCCTATGCCTCCAAGAACCCGCCCCTGCTTGCCGCCCTCGACGGCTTCATGATGGGGCTGGGCTTTACCCTGGTGCTGCTGGTACTGGGGGGCCTTCGCGAGATCATCGGCATGGGCACCCTGTTTGACGGTGCCGAGCTGCTGCTGGGTGACTGGGCCAAGTCATTGCGCGTCGAGCTGTTCCACGCCGACGCCAGCCTGCTGCTGGCGATCCTGCCCCCCGGCGGCTTCATCGGCCTCGGTTTGATGATCGCCGGCAAAAACGCCATCAACGACTGGATGGGCCGCAAGCAGAGTGCCGAGAAGGCCCACTGCACCGTGCCGGCGGCGGGCGCCCGCACGACCCAGCTCTGAGACAAGAGAGAGCCATGAACAACCAGAAACGCAGGCTGATCCTGGAGCGGTTGCGCGATGGCAACCCCCATCCCACCACAGAGCTCAACTTCACCACGCCCTTCGAGCTGCTCATCGCCGTGCTGCTCTCGGCCCAGGCCACCGATGTCAGCGTCAACAAGGCCACCGACAAGCTCTATCCGGTGGCCAACACCCCCCAGGCCATGCTGGATCTGGGGGTGGACGGGGTCAAGGAGTACATCAAGACCATCGGCCTGTTCAACACCAAGGCCGAAAACGTCATCAAGACCTGCGCCATTTTGCTGGAGCGCCACGGCGGCGAGGTGCCGGAGAATCGCGAGGCCCTCGAGGCCCTGCCCGGCGTCGGCCGCAAGACGGCCAACGTGGTGCTCAACACCGCCTTCGGCTGGCCCACCATCGCCGTCGACACCCATATCTTCCGGGTCTCCAACCGCACCGGCTTTGCCGTGGGCAAGAACGTCGATCAGGTGGAGGAGAAGCTGCTCAAGGTGGTCCCCGCCGAGTTCAAGCTGGACGTGCACCACTGGCTCATCCTGCACGGGCGCTACACCTGTCTCGCCCGCAAGCCCCGCTGCGGCTCCTGCATCATCGAAGATTTGTGCGAATACAAAGAGAAGGTCTATCCCGAGAGTTGATCTGCAGGCCTCTGCGGATCCGGTCTCGGGCCATGGATTCAAGGCAGTACCAATCCACCAACCCGGAGAATTGAGCAATGAGAATTCTGCATACCATGTTGCGCGTCGGCGATCTGCAACGTTCCATCGACTTCTACACCCGAGTGCTGGGCATGACACTGCTGCGCAAGAGCGAGAACAGCGAATACAAGTACACCCTGGCCTTCGTCGGCTACGGCGACGAGAAGGATGAAGCCGTCATCGAGCTCACCTACAACTGGGGGGTGAGCGAGTACGAGATCGGTTCCGCCTATGGCCACATCGCCCTGGAAGCGGACGACATCTACGCCACCTGCGAGGCGCTGCGCGCCGCCGGCGCCAAGATCACCCGCGAGCCGGGCCCGGTCAAGGGCGGCACCACCGTGATCGCCTTCGTGGAAGATCCGGACGGTTACAAGATTGAGCTGATTGCCAAGAAAGACGCCGGTACCGGCCTGGGCGCCTGAGCCCACGCCGCCTGGCGGTGAGAAAAACAACGGGGCCCAGGGCCCCGTTTTCATTGGCTGCGGCCACCGTCAGGCCAGACGGAAGCGCCCCATGCTCTGGCGCAGACCCGCCGCCAGCTGGCTCAGCTCCAGACAGGCTTTGGCGGTGTGATCCGCGCCGGTCGCGACCTCGTTGGAGGAGTCGTTGATGCGCGCCACGTTGCGGCCCAGCTCATCGGAGACCGCATCCTGCTCGCCACAGGCACTGGCAATCTGGATCGCCATGTCGGCTATCTGGGCCACCGCCTCTTCAATCTGACGAATGCCCGCACTGGTGCGTTCGCTCTGGCTCACGCACTGGCGGATCATCTCGCAACTCTGGCCGGTCACCGACTTCGCCCGGTTGGCACGGGCCTGCAGGGTCTCGATGATGGCGACGATTTCGCCGGTGGAGGCCTGGGTACGCCCCGCCAGGGTGCGCACCTCGTCGGCCACCACCGCAAAGCCGCGCCCCTGCTCACCGGCACGGGCCGCCTCGATGGCGGCATTGAGTGCCAGCAGGTTGGTCTGGTCGGCAATGCCGCGAATGACATCCACCACCAGGTTGATCTGGGCGGACTCTTTCTCCAGTTCACTCACCAGGTTGCCCGCCTGCTCCATCTCACCGGCCACCCGGGTGATGGCATCCAGGGCCCCCTGCACATCCTGACTGCCGCGACGAGCCAGGGCATTGGCGGAGCTTGCCGACTCCGAGGCCACCTCGGTGTTGCCCGCCACATCCGCTACCGTCGCCTTCATCTGGGCCATGGCGGTGGCGACCTGGGCTATCTCCTGCTGCTGGCTCAGGATCCCCTGGGATGATTGCTCGGAGACCGCGCTCACCTCCTCGATGGCGGCCCCCAGCTGGGTCACGGCGGCGGCCACCTCCTCGATGAGCCCACGCAGGTTGTCCTGCATCTTGAGGGAGGCGCTGGCCAGCATCCCCAGTTCGTCCTGCCCGATGTGCTGGCGATCCAGCCGATGGGTCAGATCTCCCAGGGCGATGGCATTGGCCTGGGCCACCACGGCTTGCAGGGGCAGGCAGATCTGGCGGGTGAGGAACCAGGTCATGACCCCCATGAAGATCAGCAGGGTCGCGATGCTCACCACGGCAAAGGTCATCACCATGGTGACGCTGCCAAGCAGACTGCCACGGTTCTCTTCCACAAAGCCAAGATTCACCTTCACCAGGGCACGCACCGCCAGCTCCAGCTCGGTGTAGAGTCCGTTCGAGCGAAACAGCGCCTCCCTGGCCTCATCCCTGCTGCCCTGGAACAACAGGGCATCCACCTGGTTGACGGCCCCCAGATATTGCAGCCACTGCTGCTTGACGCGGTTGAAGGCCTGGCGTTCATGCTCGGCCCCCACGGTTGCCTCGTAGGCATCCATGACCTGCTGCACCTTGCCCAGGCTCTCCTGGATGCGGGCGCGGCGAACCTGCCTGTCGACGGCATCTTCCACCATCAGCAGGGCAAACTGGGCACGGCGCACATAGGAGACGTCATAGAGCAGGTTGTCCACCGAGAGCACGCTTGGCAGGGTGGAGTCGGTGAAGTTCAATACCCGATCCCGAATGTCCCGCAGTTCGGTGGCGAGAAACAGGCCGAAGACTGCGTTGATGACGGCAATGACCGCAAAGACGGCGGCAATCTTCTTGCCGATGGAGAGATGCTTGTAAGACATGTTGGCTGGTGATCCTCGACTGCAGATGTGCAGTGACACAATGATCACATCCGTGTAAGCGGTGACCCGAGACTCCTGACGGGAAATGACGATGGGAGCGAAGAGAGGGGATCCCTTGCTTCCCGCTCGCCCCACGCCGGGCCTTGTGCCCGCCACGAGGCTGCCAGCACAGGAGCGACCAGCTCGACGCAAAACTTGAGCCGATTGCCACAATCGGTCCGCCGTCATGGACAAAGCAGGGGCCAGGTTATGTAATGGCCGCTCGTCTCTCCCCATTCCTGTCTTCAGAGGCCCCATGGACAACGTATCGACCCTCTCCCCTTCCTGGTCTGTCCAACTGCGCGAGCAGATAGCGGATCGCCCCCTCATCGCCCTGGGGCTGCTGCTCGCCCTGGTCGCCGTCCTGCTGCTCCTGGTGCAGAGTCTCGTCATGCTGGCAGCAGGGGAGATCACGCCCGGGGTACGCTATGGCCTCATCGGCGGCGCTGCGGGGTTTGCCGCCACGGCGCTGGGCGCCCTGCCTGCCCTGTTCCTGCGCGCCGTACCCCAACGGGTGGAGGATGCCATGCTGGGGTTCGCCGCCGGCATGATGCTGGCGGCGAGTGCCTTCTCCCTGCTGCTGCCGGGGCTCGAGGCCGCCGAGGGGATCACGGGTGACGGCTTCCTCGCCGCCGCCGTGGTGGTGGCCGGCATGACCCTCGGGGTGCTGCTGATGCTGGGACTGGATCAATTCACCCCTCACGAACACGACAAGACCGGCCCCTGTGGTCCCGGCCATGAGAGCTGCTCACGGGTCTGGCTGTTCGTCTTCGCCATCGCCCTGCACAACCTGCCCGAAGGCATGGCCATCGGGGTCAGCTTCTCCCAGGGAGACATGACGGTGGGACTGCCCCTCACGACCGCCATTGCCCTGCAGGACATTCCCGAAGGGCTGGCGGTGGCGCTGGCCATGTGCGCAGCCGGTTTTCGCCCGCCGGTGGCCGTGCTGGTCGCCATCGGCAGCGGCCTGCTGGAACCGCTCGGCGCCCTGCTCGGGGTCGGACTCGCCAGCGGCATGGCCATCGCCTACCCCGTGGGGCTCGGGCTCGCCGCCGGCGCCATGCTGTTCGTAGTCTCCCACGAGGTGATCCCCGAAACCCACCGCAATGGCCATCAGACCCACGCCACTCTGGGCCTCATGGTCGGCTTCGCCCTGATGATGACGCTGGATACCGCGCTGGGATAACACGTCAGCCCCCGTGCACGCCTTGTTCTCACACGAAGCGTTCTCCGAGCCGCTGGCCCTGTTCACCCGCCCCCTGCAACGGCTGGCGGAAAAGGGCGAGTTGGCGGCTCTGGTCGAGCGCCATCTCTGACCCCCCATCCACACCATCGCAATGCTCGGCGCCACCGCCAAGTTTTGCTATCATCCACGCCAACTTTTTCGGCCCAGCGGCCATCGAGACGAGGTAGATGATGAAAGTAGGTATTATCGGCGCCATGGAGCAGGAAGTGGCCCTCCTGCGCAGCCAGCTGAGCGAGCCCACCACCCTGCAACTGGGCGGCTGCGAGTTCTATCAGGGCAAGCTGGCCGGTAAAGAGGTGATCCTGACCCGCTCCGGCATCGGCAAGGTCGCCGCCAGCGTCGCCACCAGCCTGCTGCTGGAGAAGTTCGCTCCCGATTGCGTCATCAACACCGGTTCTGCCGGCGGCTTCGCCCAGGATCTGCACATCGGTGACGTGGTCATCGCGAGCGAGATGCGCTTCCACGACGTGGACGTGACCGCCTTCGGTTACGAAATGGGCCAGATGGCCCAGCAGCCCGCCGCCTTCCCTTGCGACGAAAAACTCATCGCCCTGGCACAAGCCTGCATTGCCGAGCAAGGCAAGCACCAGACCAAGGTCGGGCTCATCTGCACCGGCGATCAGTTCATGTGCAAGCCGGACGCCATCGCGAAAGCCCGTGCCGACTTCCCGCAGATGCTGGCGGTGGAGATGGAAGGGGCCGCCATCGGCCAGGTGTGCCACATGTTCAAGGTGCCCTATCTGGTGGTACGGGCCATGTCGGACATCGCCGGCAAGGATCAGGTGGAATCCTTCGATGCCTTCATCGAGGTGGCGGGTCAACACTCCGCCGAAGTGATCATCGCGCTGCTCGGCAAGCTGTGATCGACGCCCCCTCCTGGGATGCTCTGATGACCGCCCTCGCCTCCACGACGGCGGCCATCATGGTGGGGGCCGCCCTGCTGGAGGCCCTGCTGCCCTGGCCCGTACGCTTTCGACCCGGCGCAGCCGTGCCTCTGCTCACCCGCCTCGGCCAGAAGGTCTATCGCCCCGACGGCACACCGCGCCAGCAGAGCCAGGCCGGGCTCCTTGCCCTGCTGGTGGTCTGGGTGCCCTGCGCTGCCGGTCTCTGGGCGGTGCGCAATCTCTCCCTGTCCGAGCCCCTGTTCGACCTCCTGTTCCTGCTGCTGATGCTCGAATCCCGCCCCTTGCGGGAACTCGCCCGAGGTAGCTGCGCCCTGGCGACCCAGGAGACGCTGGTCGTGGCGAGGCTGCAGGTCGCCCCCTGGCTCAAGCGGGAAACCGGCAAGCTCTCGGTGATGGGGTTAAACAAGGCGGTGAGCGAGACCTGTGTACTGCGCCTCGTCGGTCAGTGGGGCGCCCCCCTGCTGGGCTTCGCCCTGGCCGGGGTACAGGGTGCCCTGCTGGTGCGGCTCGCCCAGTTGACCCATCTGGCGTGGAACCCCAAGCAAAGCGCGTTCGTCCACTTCGGCCGCCCGGCTGCGGCGCTCTATCAGGGTTTCTGCGCCCCCGCCATCCTGTTGCTGGCGCTCCCCCTGTGCCTGACCCAGATGCGCGGGCTGGGCAACAGAGTGCGGCCTGCGCTGCATTGGCCCCATCCCGCCATGGGGGTCCTGCTCGCGCTGCTGGCCCGGGCGACGGGCAGCCGACTCGGCGGCCCCCGCTACTATCAGGGCCAGCTGGTGCGCTTTCCGGTATTTAATGAAGGGAGCGAACCCGATGCCAACCTGCCCCTGCGCCTGCTGCAGCGTCTGCAACTGACCGGCTGGGGCTGGCTCGGGCTCTCGCTGCTCCTGACATTGATGGAGCTCAATCATGGCTGATCGCGTTTCCCTTCGTGCCCTGGGCCTGTTTGTCTGCCTGCTGGGCACCTCACTGTGCGCCATGGCCACCCCGCCGCAGCGCATCGTGAGCCTCACTCCCCATCTGACGGAACTGCTGTTCGATATCGGCGCCGGGGATCGCGTGGTCGCCACCGACGATGCCTCCGATTACCCCGCCGAGGTGGCCAACCTCCCCAGGGTGGCCAACTATCGCAGCATCAACCTCGAGGCGCTGCTGGCCCAGAAGCCGGATCTGGTAGTGGCCTGGCGCTCCGCCCAGGCCCGCATGCTGGGCCCGGTCGAGCGCCTCGGCATTCCCGTCTTCTACTCGGAGCCCACCGACTTTGCCTCCCTGGCTACCGAGATGCGCAGCCTGGGGCACCTTCTCGGGCTCACGCCCAGAGCCGACGAGCAAGCCCGCGCCTATCTGACCCGGCTCGACGCCCTGGCGGCGCGCTACGGCGAGCCCAAGCCCCTGTCTGTCTTCTATCAGCTCTGGTACCCGCCGCTCACCAGCGTCAATAATTCGACCTGGCCGGGGCAGGCCATCACCCTCTGCGGCGGACGCAACATCATGGCGACGACGGGAGCAGCCTACCCCCAGGTCGGGCTGGAGCAGGTGATCAAGGCCAATCCCGGGCTTATCCTGGCTGGCGGCCGGGATCCTTCCGTGCTGGATCACTGGCGGCAGTGGCCCATGCTGGACGCCGTCAAACACCAGCGGCTCGCCCTCATCAACGCCGATGAACTGCACCGCTTCACCCCCCGCGCCCTCAACGCGGTGGAGCAGATATGCGAGGCGATCGCCGGGAGCAGCGCGCCAACTCCTTGATACCGCCTTCGTCACGGCGATGCTCTCTCCCATATCGCTGGTTATGGCATAAAATATGCTTTTTAATCTAACAAACACTCACTTCATAACGGGACCATGACATGTTCAACGGCAAAACGATCCTGATCACCGGGGGAACCGGCTCCTTTGGCAAGAAGTTCATCGAGGCTGTCCTCTCCCTCTACACGCCGAGCCGATTGATCGTCTACTCCCGTGATGAACTCAAGCAGTTCGAGATGCAGCAGCGTTTCAATCACCCCTGCATGCGCTATTTCATCGGTGACGTACGGGATGCCGAGCGCCTGGACATGGCCATGCACGGCGTGGACTTCGTGGTTCATGCCGCCGCCCTCAAGCAGGTGCCTGCCGCCGAATACAACCCCATGGAGTGCATCAAGACCAACATCCATGGTGCGGAAAACGTCATCAAGGCGGCCCTCAACAACGGGGTCGAGAAGGTGATCGCCCTCTCCACCGACAAGGCGGCCAATCCGGTCAACCTGTATGGCGCCACCAAACTCTGCTCCGACAAGCTGTTCGTCGCCGCCAATAATATGGCGGGCAAGCACCCCACCATTTTCTCCGTGGTACGTTATGGCAATGTGGTCGGCTCCCGGGGCTCTGTGGTGCCCTTCTTCGATCGCCTGATCAAGGAAGGGGCCAGCAGCTTGCCCATTACCCATGCCGAGATGACCCGTTTCTGGCTCACCCTGCAACAGGGGGTCGAGTTCGTGCTGACCAACTTTGCCCGCATGAAAGGGGGGGAAGTGTTCGTTCCGAAGATCCCGTCGGTACGCATCACGGATCTCGCCAGCGCCATGGCGCCGGACTTGCCCCAGGAGATCATCGGCATCCGTCCGGGCGAGAAGTTGCACGAGGTGATGTGTCCGGCTGACGACTCCTACCACACCTATGAATTTGACGACTATTACGTCATCGCTCCCAGCATCACCTTCACCAGCCGAAACAATGACTTCGCCGTCAATGCCCTGGGTGACACCGCGGTGCGGGTCGAGCACGGCTTTGAATACAATTCCCTCAATAATCGCCACTTCCTGTCGATAGAGGAATTGAAAGTCATGAATCAGCAGGTGCTCGCCGAATGATCCCCTATGGACGCCAATCCATCACAGATGAAGATATCGAAGCCGTCGTCGCCGTGCTGAAGTCGGACTACCTCACCCAGGGTGAGGCGGTCCCCGCCTTCGAACAGGGATTGGCCGACTACTGCCAGGCTCCCCACGTGATCGCCTGCAGCAACGGCACCACGGCCCTGCACCTTGCCTGCGCCGCGCTGGCGCTGGGCGAACAGGATTGGGTCTGGGTATCCGCCATCAGTTTCGTCGCCTCCGCCAACTGTGCCCGCTATTGCGGCGCCCAGGTAGATTTCGTCGACGTGGACTCCGCAACCGGCAACCTCTGCGTGACGGCGCTGCGCGAGAAGCTGCAACGGGTTCAGGGCAGCGCTCGTCAGCCGAAAGCCCTGGTCGCCGTGCATCTCGCGGGCCAGCCCTGCGATCTCGCCGAGATAGGCGCCCTGTGCCGAGAATATGGCGTGTCCCTCATCGAAGATGCCTGCCATGCCCTGGGAGCCTGTTATCAGGGAGAGCCCATCGGCAGTTGTGCCCACAGCGACATGACCGTCTTCAGCTTCCATCCGGTCAAGCCCATCACGACCGGGGAAGGGGGCGCCGTCACGACTCGCAGTGCCGAGCTGGCCGCGAGGCTTCGCCTCTATCGCAGCCATGGCATCACCCGGGACCCAGAGCAACTGAGCGTTGCCAGTCCGGGTGACTGGTACTACGAGCAGCAGGTGCTGGGCTTCAACTACCGCCTGACCGATATCCAGGCGGCGCTGGGGTTAAGCCAGCTCGCTCGCCTGCCCCTGTTTATCGACCGGCGCCAGCAGTTGGCCGCCCGCTACGACAAGCTGCTAACCCGGCTGCCGGTACAACCCCTGCGCCAAATGGATGACAGGCGCAGTGGTTATCACCTCTATGTGATCCGGGTCACCGACCGGGATCGGGTATTTGCCCGGCTAAGGGAGGCGGGGATCGGCGTCAACGTCCACTACATGCCCATCCCGGCCCAACCCTATTACCGTGATCTCGGCCACGACCCCGCCAACTATCCCGGTGCCCAGGCCTATTATCGACAAGCCATCAGCCTCCCCCTGTTCCCCGGCCTCTCCCTGGCCGAGCAGGATCAGGTCGTTCAGACCCTGGAGTCGGTGCTATGCGCCTAGCACTGGGTACGGTCCAGTTCGGGCTCGATTACGGCATCAGCAACCGCGCAGGCGAAGTGCAGGATCAGGAGCTCGACGCCATTCTGGCTCTGGCCCGCAAACTGGGGGTGGATACCCTGGACACGGCCCAGGCCTACGGCAAGGCCGAGGCGAGGCTCGGGATGTACAATACCGCCGACTTCCAGCTGATCAACAAGCTGGCCCCCGGCATCCAGGCCGTAGAGATCGCCACCTCGGTGGCAGGCAGCCTGCAACGGCTGGCACGCACCAGGCTGGACGGCCTGCTGCTGCACCGCAGCCAGGATGCCAGCCCTGCCCTGTTCGAGCAGTTGGCAGAGCTGCAGCGACAGGGCAAGGTGGGCAAAGTGGGGGTCTCCGTCTACTCCCCCGAGGAGCTGGCACTCTGGCTGGCGCAGGGTTATCCCCTGGAGCTGGTGCAGCTCCCCGCCAACCTGCTCGATCAGCGCTTCCTGCGCTCAGGCTGGCTCGACCGGCTGCAGGCTCAGGGGTGTGAGATCCACGTGCGCTCCCTCTTCTTGCAAGGCCTGCTGCTGATGCAACCGGAGCTTCGTCCCGCGTATTTCGACACCTTCGGTGAACCACTGGCGCGGCTGGATGAGTGGCATCCCCATCTCTCCCCGCTCCACAAGGCGCTCTCCCTGATCCCGGCCCTGCCCCAGGTCAGCCGCTTCGTGGTGGGGGTCTGTCATGCCCATGAGCTGGCGGCCATCGCTTCGACCTATGCCCATCTGCATCCGTGCCATGACGACGAGCTGGCCGCCCTCGCCTGCGACGAGCCCGGTCTCATCAACCCAGCCATGTGGAGTAGATCATGATCCTCGGTATCCTGCAGGCCAGAGCCGGCTCCAGCCGGCTGCCTGGCAAGGTGCTCAAGCCTCTGCTCGGCGCCCCCATGCTCGCCCGCCAGATAGAGCGACTCCAACGCTCGACCAGGCTGGATCAGCTGGTGGTTGCCACCAGTGACCAGGCCGACGATCTGGCCATAGCGGCGCTCTGCGCAGAACTGGATGTTCCCTGTTTTCGCGGCCCCCTGGACGACGTGCTGCAACGCTTTCATCTGGCGGCGCAACCCTTTGACCCCAGCCAGATTGTCAGGCTCACCGGCGACTGCCCCCTCGCGGATCCCGCCCTCATCGACGAGCTGATCGAGCTGCATCTGGCCGGCGGCTACGACTACAGCAGCAACTGCTGGGATCCCAGCTACCCTGATGGGCTGGACGCGGAGATCATGAGCGTCGCCACCCTGGCGCTGCTGGCCGAGTACGCCCACACCCCGACCCAGCGCGAGCACGTCACCTACTACATCCGCCAGCATGCGGATCAGTTCAAGATAGGGGCACTTAGCCGCACCCCCAGCCTGGCCCACCTGCGCTGGACGGTGGACGAGCCCGCCGACTTCGCCCTGGTTGAGCAGATATATCAGCGCCTCTACCCGTCAAACCCGGCCTTTGCCACCGACGACATTCTCGCCCTGCTGGCTCGTGAGCCGCAGTTGGCGACCCTGAACACTCAACATCAACGCAATGAGGGGCTGGCGCGATCGCTGGCCAAGGAGAACCACTCATGACCTCACGGTATCAGCATTCACTGACCCTCTCAGCCCGGGCCGAGCAGAGCATTCCCTTAGGGTCCCAGACCTTCTCCAAGAGCCGCCTCTGCTTCCCCTACGGCGCCGCCCCGCTCTTTATCGAGCGCGGCCAAGGTGCCAGAGTGTGGGACGTGGATGGCAACGAGTATCTCGACTTTGCCAGCGGCCTGCTCGCCATCAGCCTGGGTTACTGCGATCCGGAGGTGAACCAGGCCGTGCTGGAGCAGCTCAACCTGGGCTCCATCTTCTCCCTTCCCCATCGGCTGGAAACCGAGGTGGCGGAACAGCTGATCACGCTCATCCCTTGCGCCGAGATGGTTCGCTTTGGCAAGAACGGCACCGATGCCACCTCCGCCTGCATCCGCCTCTCTCGCGCCGTCACAGGGCAAGAGCGGGTCGCGGTCTGCGGCTACCACGGCTGGCAGGACTGGTACATAGGCTCCACCACCCGCCACCTGGGGGTGCCCGAGTGCGTGCGCGAGCTCACCCATCGCTTCGACTACAACGATCTGGCCTCCCTCAAGGCCCAGCTGGAAGCCCATCCCGGCGAGTTTGCCGCCGTGATCCTGGAACCCATGAACGTCGCCTGGCCCGCTCCGGACTTCCTGCCCGGCCTGCGCCAGCTGTGCGACGAGCACGGCGCCCTGCTCATCTTCGATGAGACCATCACCGGTTTTCGCTTCCACCTCGGCGGCGCCCAGACCCTGTTCGGGGTGACCCCGGATCTGGCCGCCTTCGGCAAGGGCATGGCCAACGGCTTCCCCATCTCCGCCGTGGTGGGTCGCCGCCAGTACATGCGCCGCATGGAGGACATCTTCTTCTCCGGCACCTTCGGCGGCGATGCCATCGCCCTGGCGGCGGCCAACGCCGTGATCGGCAAGATGCGCCGGCTCGACGTGCCTGCACGGCTGGCCGATCGCGGCCAGCAGCTGCTGAGCGGGCTCGATGCCTTGCTGCAAAAGTTGGATGCCCCGAGCTGGCTGCAAAGCGCCGGCCATCCGAGCTGGAGCTTCCTGCTCATCGGCGACTCGGCCAACCACTCCAGCTGGCTGCTCAAGAGCTATTTCATCCAGGAGCTGTGCAAGCGGGGCATCCTGAGCCTCGGCAGCCACAACCTGAACCTTGCCCACAGCGAGCAGGATGTACAGACCCTGCTGGCCGTCTATGCCGAGGTCCTGCCGGCGCTTATACGGCTGGATGCGGACAAAGCCATTCATCAGGCCCTGAATGGCGAGCCTATCCAGCCGGTGTTCAAGGTGCGCTGAGTGCTGCCAGATACTCCAGCAGCCAAGTCTGCCGGCATGACGCTGGCCGACAAGCATATCGTGTTTCGAGTCGATGCATCGCTGGAGGCAGGGACTGGCCATGTGATGCGCTGCCTGACCCTGGCCGATGCACTGAGTGAACTGGGGGCCGAGTGCTGGTTTGTCTGTCGTGCCCATCCGGGACACCTTGCTGACCTTATCCGTACCCGTGGCCACCACTGTCATCTACTTGATGTTGTGCCTGACTCAGAGCAAGACGCTGCGGGGGGATCCTTACTCGCTCACGCCGGTTGGCTAGGATGCGACCAGACGCGGGATGCAATACAGACCCAGGCCATTCTGGCCGGACGACGTCCGAACTGGTTGGTCGTGGATCACTATGCCCTCGACGCCCACTGGGAGGGCATGCTGCGGGCCCATGTCGACCATATCATGGTGATTGATGACCTTGCCGACCGCTCGCACGACTGTGACCTGCTGCTCGATCAGAATCTGGGCCGCCAGGCCGATGACTATCGAGACCGCATTCCCCTCGATTGCACACTCCTGATGGGTCCCCGCTACGCACTGCTTCGTCCTGAGTTCGCCCGGCTGAGGGCATACAGCCTAGATCGCCGGAAAGCACCTCGTCTGCGCGAATTGCTGATTTCCATGGGAGGGGTCGATCTGCCCAATGCGACCGGGGACATCCTCGACATGTTGAAGCAATGTACGCTACCTGATGATTGCCGGATCTGCGTCGTGATGGGGGCTAACGCCCCCTGGCTGGAACAGGTCAGACACACCGCATCCACCATGCCGTGGACGACCGACATCCTGGTCGGTGTCAATGACATGGCGCAACGCATGGCTCGATGTGACCTCGCCATTGGGGCAGCAGGAAGTACGTCCTGGGAGCGTTGCTGCCTGGGAGTCCCCACCCTGATGGTCACTCTGGCGCAAAACCAGATCTCGATAGGGAATGCGTTGCATCACCAGGGAGGGGCAATCTTGCTCGGTTCACCTGCGGATCCTCATTTTGAGGCCAAGTTCCACGATGCAATGTTGATATTGCAATCTGACCGACAACAGCTAAGCAAAATGTGTTTGAACGGTGCCATGCTGACCGATGGTAATGGCTGCCATGACGTCATAGTGCGGATGCAATAACATGAATATCACCATTCTTTGTACCTCAGAAAATCACCCAGTCAATAAGATGCTCAATGACTGGGTTCAGAGAAACAGTACACGACATACGATTCAACTTGTCCGTAGGAAAAGTGAGTTGTCAGAAGGTGACTTATTATTTCTGATCTCCTGCTCCGAAATAATTACTGCGTCTGAGCGGAGTCGATTTAAAAAAACGTTGGTTATTCATGCCAGTGATCTTCCTCGAGGACGGGGCTGGAGCCCACACATATGGGAGATCATTGGTGGTGCTACGAATATCACAGTGAGCTTGTTAGAAGCTGAAGATAGGATTGATAGTGGTGATATATGGAACAAATGCCACGTCCATATTCCGAGTCATAGTCTTTATGATGAAATCAATGAGTTGCTTTTTGCAGCAGAATCGGAACTGATGGATTACGCTGTGACTAATTTCCATGTCATTCAACCTCAAAAGCAGTCGGCCTTGATTGAGGAAACATATTATCCACGTCGAAATGCGGAAGATAGCGAGGTAGATCCTCAGCTATCTATTGCAAGCCAATTTGGACTGATAAGAGTGTGTGACCCTGAGCGTTTCCCTGCGTTTTTCACGCTTCATGGCCACAAATACAAGCTAACGCTAGAGAGAGTAAAAGATGAATAAATACATAACCATCGCGGACAGAAAGATTGGGCCGACCTTCTCACCTTATGTGATCGCCGAAATGTCAGCGAATCACAATGGTAATCTTCAGGCCGCGTTCAACATCATTGAGCAGGCTAAGAAAGCTGGTGCCGATGCGCTAAAAATACAGACCTATCGTCCCGATACAATCACACTGGATAGCAATCTACCTGATTTTCAAATAAAAGATGGGTTATGGTCAGGTCGAACATTATATGAACTATACGAATGGGCCCATACTCCTTGGGAATGGCACACCCCATTATTTGAACATGCTCGTCGAGTCGGCATCACTATTTTCAGCTCTCCCTTTGATCCCACCGCAGTGGATCTTCTTGAAGATTTAAATGCTCCGGCTTACAAGATCGCCTCCTTTGAGGCAATCGATTTGCCGTTGATCCGCTATGTCGCCGGCACAGGCAAACCCATGATTATATCGACAGGCATGGCGAATGCCGAAGAGATTGCAGAGGCTATCGACGCTGCCCGAGCAGGTGGTTGCAAAGAATTGGCCATATTGCACTGTGTCAGCGGCTACCCAGCCCCAGCAGAGGATTACAATCTTCGCACCCTGCTGGATATGCAACAACGCTTCGGGCTGGTGACCGGGTTGTCAGACCATACGCTCGACAATACCACGGCCATTGCCAGTATTGCCCTCGGGGCATCGATCATCGAGAAACACTTTACTCTGGATCGAAATGGCGGGGGGCCTGATGATACTTTTTCGCTGGAACCGGCAGAGTTGAAGCAGTTGTGTACTGGCGCCAAAACAGCATGGTCTGCACTGGGCCAAGTGGATTACAGTCGAAAATCCAGCGAAGTAGAGAATGTAAAATTCCGGCGATCGCTCTATTTTGTCAAAGACCTGCAGGTGGGAGAAACCATCACGGCAGATGCGGTGCGCAGTGTACGTCCTGGCTTTGGATTGGCGCCCAAATATCTTCCTGATGTGATAGGAAAAACTGTTACTCAACCTATATTGGCAAACACGCCGGTAAACAACGACGTTTTTAAATAATGGGAGGGCATATGCATCAGAAGAAGGTCTTCATGTCCCGGGAAGGGAACGAGTGGTACGAACGCAACAAGGCCGCCATCCTCGCCAAGTCCCTGGACCGCGACCCTATCTTCAAGGCGCTGGCGTATCTGGGCTGCAAACCTGCCAGGATCCTGGAGATAGGCTGTGCCAACGGCTGGCGGCTGGCGCAGCTGGCCGAGCACTACGGTGCCCGATGCTATGGGGTGGACCCTTCGGCCAGCGCCATTGAAGACGGGAGCACACGCTATCCCGGGTTGCGCCTTGCAGTCGGAACGGCCGACAGTCTGCCCGATATAGAACCTGTCGATCTCATCATCTTCGGCTTCTGCCTCTATCTGTGCGATCCCCAAGACTTGTTCAAGATTGCCGCTGGCAGCGATGCGCTACTGGCCGATCGGGGCCTGATGACCATACTGGATTTCAACCCGCCGGCAGGACATTATCGCAACGACTATCAGCATCATGCCCATTTATTCAGCTACAAGATGAACTATGGGGAGCTGTTTGGTTGGCATCCGGGTTACCACCGTCTGTTTGAACATGTACAGCATCACGACGGTAGCGCAGAAATGGAACCGGATGCCCTAATCTCCGTGCAAATCTTGCGAAAGGATGCAAGGTTGCTCGCAGCGCAGAACCCCTATCCAAAAAGATAAAAAATACCGACCCCTGGGTCGGTATTTTCTTCGTGCAAGGCTCATGGCTTGTATAACCCCTTCCAGGGGAGATTCACACCTTGCTACCCGCTTTTTTTCTGAACAATGCCATCACTTCGTTATCTATCATGTCCACACTGTCGAGTGCTCTTGGATACATCGCCTTCACCTTCCCGAGGAACTCCAGCCACAACGCGATGGCTGGCTTCATCAGTTGCAGGGTTTTTTCTTCACCTTCGAACGAATAGAGAACGGAGCTCAACAGCGTAAACACATAGTTCATTGAGCCGACCATGGTCTGGGTAATATGCTGCTGCCGTGTGGCTGCAATCTGGGCGAGGTAACCAAAGTTGCGCAACATCAACTGGTTCACTTCGTTGCGCGACGTGAACGGCTGCTGCCATTCCTCCATCATCTTGTCGATAAAGATATTGAAGAACTCGACATCGAGCAGAGAAGAAAAGTCTTCTTTGGACAGTGGAATAGGGGCGCACAACGATGCGATTTCTCCCAGCAACGCCGTCTTGTCAACGCGCTGGGAGAAGCTGATTTCAACACTGGGCAAGGCTCTGGTATGGGTTATTTTGGCGCCATCGCTACAGTTGAAACACTGTACATCGGGATTGGCCGCCAGTGCTTGCTCCATGACATGGCGGGAGGTATCAAACATGGCGTTGCTGATGACCATACCGCCAAAATTCCCTTCTCGCCGCCATTGGCTGTCGCCATACATCATCTCACCCAGGGTTCCGGCACTCTCTTCATTGTTGTAGTAAGAGCTGAGCCGGGAATGGTGATGCCCCTTGTGCTTGTACCCATTGTCCAGACCGAAGAGATAAAGATGCTTGAAGCCAAGGTGGATGGGAGCACTGACACCGATGTTGCCGACCAGGGGGTTCACCCCCCCCAGGGCCGCACAAGGTTGTAAACCGGGGAAATAATTGCGATAAAGCACGACGCCAGGTTCACTGAGTTTGAATGCGAGTGCCGAGGTATTGAACAACGTCGCGCAGTCAGGATGAATGACATCGGTACTCAGGAACAGCACATCGCGCAGATATTCAGGATCATCCAGGTTCACCAGGAAATCATAAACGATCTTGGTTCTTTCCGTCTCGACGTGAATATCCGGTTTGATGCCCACTTTGTGCAAGGCAGAAATGGCGCTGCCACACGAAATGATGATGGCTTTGTCTTTGTTCTGTTCTATGACAGCAATGGCATCATCCAGAGACGGGCCATTGGCGACGATGAAAACAGGGGTTCGTTGATACTGGGGCGAGACCCGTCGATCTTTTTGCAGGAACGGGACTCCGCGTTCGATGTTATTGATGGTGTGAGACAGGGCGATCAGATTGTCGTCAAAGAACCCCCACCCCATCACCAGCAAGAAATATTCTTGCTGCACCTTTTCGATCAGCTTTTTGATCTTTTCATTCTGATAGCCCCACATGATGAATGCATTGGCAATCAGGAAGGAGCCACGGCTGTGAATGGCAGAGGAGAAATCCTTGACGATGCTCTCTTCATCCTGTCCCAGCAGGATCTGCATCCCCAGGTTCTCCTGATGCAGGTAATCGAGCAAAGGCGCCCAGTCGAAGCAGTACAAGGAGGCGTAAAAGAGATCCAGGTCCGGCTCGAAGAGGAACAGAGTGCCGATCTTGCACCTTTCATAAAGATAGCCAAGGTGGTATCCGAGACCGACGCCAAACACCAGGGCGCTGGGGACCTCATTGGGGACATGTTCGAGCTGGGTCTCCGTCTCAGAAATATCGTCAAGGTAAGCATTCAGCTTGTTGAGATACTCGACATGCATAAAGCCAAGGGGATTTGCCTCCTGGCTGAAGGAGAACTTGGACAGGCCCCCTTTCTCCATGAACTCGGTGACCAGGGTCTCACAGATGAGGTAAGGTTCGTTGCCGTAGACGGCAACGCCATCGTCTAGCCATTCAAGATTGGGTTGACCATTCTCGTTGCAGAAGAACCTGAACGGGCGAGCGGGTTGGTAACGCTCATAGGTATCGGCGATATGGGGAATATATCGACGGAATGCCGCCATATTCTGTTCAAATCTCAGCGGCAACGCCACTGCCATGGCGGCTTCCTGTTCTGCCTGCTGCTGGAGTCGCAGTGCATCCTGCTCAGCTTGCATCAGGGCGGAATCGACATTGAGCGACATCAGAACTCCTTGCTGTTCACACGATAGGCCTGACCGGCCTTGCTGGCTCTTCCGAACAGGGTCAACTGTTCAAAAATGGCATGATGATGAGTGGCGGCCAGGTTTTTCATGGCCTCTTCCTGAACGGACAATCTGACGGCCAGAGCGGCTACCGCCTGTTGCTCTGCCGCTTCGCCGCTGGCCAGCGTGACCAGCTTATCGATCAAGACAAGCCTGTCATCCATGCATTGCAAGGCATCATCATATTGCTGCTGCCGCAACAGCGTCTCCAGGAGGCGGGCATTCTCGTCCAGTGCCTCTTCGAGCACGGCAAGCCTGGAGCTCACAGCTCACCCAACTGCTGTCTCATCTGATAACCTTGGTGTTTTTCGGATTCAGGCAGTTGATCCCAGCCTGACTTGATGGTCAGCATCAGAGTCATCACTTCATCAAGAGGCGCCGTATCCCGGTTCAGACTGGCATCCCATACCCGTTCATCCATATAGGCGTAAAGCCCATACAGATCCTCCGCCATGCGCCCCTGGCTCATGTCCAGCGCATCCTGCAACCCGTGAAGCAATCCTTGTGCCTTGGAGACGGCAGTGGCTTTGGCCTCCATGTCATTGCGCTCAATGGCTCCCTTGGCTTGAGCCAGTCGCTCCAGGCAGCCCTGCATCATCAACTGGATGACACGGTGAGGGTCTGCAGTGGCCAGATCGGCCGCCAAATTACCCGCTGTATATGCTTTGATATTGCGCTTGTACATAATTCAACACTCTCGATCTATCAAGACTTCTGATAACTCGTCTGCAATGTTGCCAATGCAGAAGCAGAACTGTTCATCTTGACCAACAAGGCATCCAGACTGCCGTACTGGGCGCGCAATGCCGCTTCATACTTCGTCAACTGGGCATTGGCCGTCGACGTTTTTTGGGTCAGCGCACGCAAATCCGAATTCAGGACATCTTCTCGTTGCGCAAGCATGCCGCCGCTCTTGGTATATTCTTTCAGGCCAGAATTCAAGGTAGATGCCAGCCCCTTCTCTCCCCCAAACAGGGCCACCACCTGATCGAAGTTCTTGTCGACAGCTTCCCCGAACTTCGTCTTGTCGAGGGACAGTTTTCCCTTGTTGTCCATCTTGATGCCAATCTCAAAGACGGTGGAATAAGTACCGCTGTTCTGAGAAGGGCTGACCAGCAGGTTGCTCATGAAAGACTCGATCGCTCGGGTGGTGGAATCACCGGCCAGGGCACCGCCATCGTCCTGCTTCACACCACCCACGAAGGTGTTGCGTTTGCCCAGGGAATTCATCTTGTCTTGCAGAGTGTTGTAACCATCCACGAACTGCTGGACAAGCTCCTGAATGGAGGTCTTATCGGTCGTGATATCGACCTTGTTTGCCTTGAGATCCCCCGCACTGTCTTTATCCGACACGCGAAGTACCGTCACCTTGAGATCCTGAATGGAATCATCAAAGGTGTTGGTATCACTCTTGAGGACGTTGCCATCCACGTTAATCTCGGCACTGCTGGCTGCACGGGTCTGGCTCATCACACCGCCACCGGCTTCGAAGACCCCTAGCTCGGCGTTATCGCCGGTGATGGTCAAATCCTTGCCGTCTCCCGAGATACCGGAGTCGATCACCAGCTTGGCCTTGCCATCAGCCGTGTTTACGATGTTGACACTCAGGCCGAAGTTATCGCCATTGCTGTTGATGCTTTTACGGATATCTTGCAGGGTGTCCCCAGCCTTCACATCAACCTTGAACGTCTTGTCACCCGCCTTGAAGGTCAGTTGCCCATTCTGAGTCGCCAGAGGGGTGGTCGAACTGTCGAAGATCCCCTCCTGGCGGCTCGTTTCCGCCAACTTATTGACGATGATGTTGTATTGACCGTTGGAAGCACCAGACTTGCTCTCCACCTTCAAAATGGGGTCATCTTTGCTCTGGGTGATGTTGATGGCACGTTTGTTGAACGCACCTGGCGCACTCAGTTTATCCAGAATGTCGGTAAAGGCAGAGATGGAGGATTTCAGCTGACCGATACCGGACAAGGAGATCTGGGTACTGTTTTGCTTGGTAATGATCGGCTGTTGCAATTGAGCTTTTTTCGCTGCAACACTCGCCGAGATCACACTTTCAAGATCGAGTCCAGACCCCGCCCCTGCTGAAGTAATTGCCATCACATCCTCCTGTCTATCGACTTAAAATATCAGGTCACACCTGGCCATCGAACAACAGCCCGGAGAGACTTGGCAGGGTGTTCCCTGCCTGCTCCATGGCCTGCAACCTCTTGTTCATCAAGAGCATTTCTTCACTCGGGATCTGTCGGATAACCTGTTTGGTATCCACATCAATGACCTTGATGACCGGCTGCTCCAGCTCGGGAACCAGACTGAAGTTGATTGTCCATCCCTTCATCTTGCTCAAGTTGTCCAAGCGCTCCTGCAATTCTTGGGCCTGTTTTTCTATATAGACCTTGTCAATGCTCGGCTTGACTGTCTTGATGTGTGTCGGAGGCTCCTGCGATGCCTTGGCTGCCGACTCGACGCCTTTCTGTTCGGCCACATCATGTCCACCCGCAACGGATGAAGAAGCAGGCATGGCGGCCTGAGGGCCGCCATGTTGAGTTAGCGTCGAAGAAACAGAAGGCATGGCTATCGATTCATTGCCCATCTGCTGCTCCTCATATCAATGATGTTGACGTTACGGCCCGCTTAACCCAGCAGTTGCAGTGCAGACTGCGGACGCTGGTTGGCCTGGGCCAGGATGCTGGAAGCCGCCTGTTGCAGAATGTTCTGCTTGGTCATGTTGGCGGTTTCTGTCGCAAAGTCTGCATCGCGGATACGGGAACGTGCTGCGCTCACGTTTTCCGAGATATTGGCCTGGTTACGAATGGTGGAGTCCAGACGGTTCTGCACCGCACCCAGCTCTGCACGCTTGCTGTCCACTACTCCCAACATGGCATCAGCAGCAGCCAGAACCTGTTGAGCACCACTCTGAGTGCTAATGCTGATAGAGCTACCGGCAGCAAAGATGGCGGTAACGTTGATGGCGGTACCAATGACAGTACCTACATCCACCGTCGTGTTGGCTGCAGCCGCAATGCCGGAGATGCTGAAACCGTCAGCCTGGGAGAGGCTGAAACCGATGGTTTGGTTGGCATCCGCACCGACCTGGAAGCTGCCGCTGTAGTTGCCATCCAGCAATTTGGTACCGGCAAAGGTGGTGTCTTTGGAGATACGGTTGATCTCCGCCCCCAGCTGATCCACTTCCTTCTGCAGAGCTTCACGATCTTTGGCGGAGTTGGAGCCGTTGGCAGATTGTTGCGCCAGGGTACGCATGCGTTGCAGCATACCTGTCACTTCGTCCATGGCCCCTTCAGCGGTCTGCGCCAGAGAGATGCCATCGTTGGCGTTGCGGTTGCCCTGGTCCAGGCCGTTTACCTGGGAGGTCAGACGGTTGGAGATCTGCAGACCCGCCGCATCATCCTTGGCGCTGTTGATGCGCAGGCCGGAGGCCAGACGGGTGTAAGAGGTATCCAACGACTTGGTGGTGTTCATCAAGTTACGCTGGGCGTTCAGTGATGAAGTGTTGGTGTTGATAAACATGGCCATAAAAGATTTCTCCTGATGAACAAGAAACTGCGGGTCCTGCTTGCATCAAGCGAGTCAGAATCCCACCGTTCAGATGGACAGATTGAACGGTCTGTCTCATCTGGCGGGCCCTCTGTTTGAACGGACGTCGAACCCGCAGTCGCGCAAATGTTGGATTTCCGAACACCCTTCAATTTGCTTCATCATCTGTAACGGCAGCCCTGCCGGAAGCTTTAGGAAAATACTTGCCGCTTTTGGCGACCCAGGTGGCAAAGTACCTCCTCCCTTGATGCAGAAATAGCCGGAGAGAATATTGCCGTGGTGAGTCTGGCAATCAGACAACCATGAGCGGAGTGGAAAGATAACGTCACATTCGATGCTGCGGGTTAGTCGTGGCTGGTTGTGAGTCATCATGAGGCAAGACGGACCGGGACTATCGCGAGGTATCGGTCCAGGAGAATGTCATCGTGCAGACTACCTTACCGATGTTCATCACTTGAGCTGTGGCAAACGCCACAACTGCCTATCGCAAGCAGAAAGACAGGGGTTCAATAAAAAAGGAAGCATAAAATGCTTCCTTTTTAGAGCAGTGCGGCATGGACTGCCGCCCTGTCATATGTCATCAGCCCAGAAGCGACAGGGCCGACTGCGGACGCTGATTGGCCTGAGCCAGGATGCTGGAAGCCGCCTGTTGCAGGATGTTCTGCTTGGTCATATTGGCAGTCTCGGTGGCGAAGTCTGCATCACGGATACGGGAGCGAGCGGCAGAGACGTTTTCCGAGATATTGGACTGGTTGCGAATGGTCGAATCCAGCCGGTTCTGCACCGCACCCAGCTCGGCACGCTTGCTGTCCACGATACCCAACATGGAATCGACGGCGGCCAGTACGTTTTGCGCATTAGTCTGAGTACTGATACTGATGCCACCCGCACTACCACTCAAGAAGATGGTGCTCACGGCAAGAGTGCCACCACTCGCTGCCGTCACAGTAGTGTTCGCTGCAGCAGAAATACCGGAAATGCTAAAACCCCCAGCTTGAGAAAGGCTGAAGCTGATGGTCTGGTTGGCATCCGCCCCTACCTGGAAGCTGCCATTATAGTTTCCATCCAGCAGCTTGGTGCCAGCGAAGGTGGTATCGGTGGAGATGCGGTTGATCTCGGAGCCCAGCTGATCCACTTCCTTCTGCAGAGCTTCGCGATCCTTGGCGGAGTTGGAGCCGTTGGCAGATTGTTGTGCCAGAGTACGCATGCGTTGCAACATGCCTGTCACTTCGTCCATGGCCCCTTCAGCGGTCTGCGCCAGAGAGATGCCATCGTTGGCGTTGCGGTTGCCCTGGTCCAGGCCGTTTACCTGGGAGGTCAGACGGTTGGAGATCTGCAGACCCGCCGCATCATCCTTGGCGCTGTTGATGCGCAGGCCGGAGGCCAGACGGGTGTAAGAGGTATCCAACGACTTGGTGGTGTTCATCAAGTTACGCTGGGCGTTCAGTGATGAAGTGTTGGTGTTGATAAACATGGCCATAAAAGGTCTCTCCTGATGAACAAGGAACTGCGGGCCCTGTGTGTTGTGTCATACACAATCAGGTTCCCACCGTTCAGATGGACAGATTGAACGGTCTGTCTCATCTGGCGGGCCCTCTGTTTGAACGGACATCGGACCCGCAGTTGCGCAAATGTTGGTTTTCCGAACACCCCTCGATTTGCTTCATCTTCTGTAACGGCCTGCCTCTCAGAACCTTTAAAACAATTTATGCATACCAGGTCACTAAAGTGAGAAAGCGGAGCCTTGGTAGCCCATCGGCCACTTCATTTCCCCCTCCCTTGATCCTCTCCCGCCTTTTTCATATCTGATGCCATAAATTGGCATGGGTTGTGCAGTGTTTTCTGTGTCGCCATTTTTTCGGCGCCCATAAAAAAGGCCGACAATGTCGGCCAAAGAAGAGCTTACGCTCAGGAGAACAACCTCGAGGGTGACAGAGTGAACGATCTGCGCAACACTCGAGGGGTATACCAATAAGAGAACTTCTCTTTCGATAGAACAAGGCGTAAATCCGAACACCCCATTGTTCCATCTTGTTTACCAGGGCGGCCTGAACAACCGCCCTTTTCTTTTTCTCGGCATCAGGACCTTAGTTCTGCAGCAGGGAGAGTGCAGACTGGGGACGCTGGTTGGCCTGGGCCAGGATGCTGGAAGCCGCCTGTTGCAGGATGTTCTGCTTGGTCATGTTGGCGGTCTCGGTCGCAAAGTCTGCATCGCGGATACGGGATCGAGCGGCAGAGACGTTTTCCGAGATATTAGCCTGGTTGCGAATGGTGGAGTCCAGACGGTTTTGCACCGCACCCAGTTCGGCACGCTTGCTGTCGACCACGGTCAGCATGGAATCAACCGCCGCCAGCACGTTTTGGGCGTTGGTCTGGGTACTGATGCTGATACCGCCAGCTGCAGCTCCGTTAGTGAAAATGGCATCGACCGCAAGGGTACCACCACTTGCTGCCGTTACCGTGGTGTTCGCTGCCGCTGCGATTCCAGAGATACTGAAACCGTTGGCCTGACTCAGGCTGAAGCTGATGGTCTGGTTGGCATCAGCACCTACTTGGAAAGTACCGCTAAATGAACCATCAAGCAGCTTGGTCCCTGCGAAGGTGGTTGCAGTGGAGATACGGTTGATCTCGGCCCCCAGCTGATCCACTTCTTTTTGCAGGGCTTCACGATCCTTGGCGGAGTTGGAACCGTTGGCGGATTGTTGAGCCAGGGTACGCATGCGTTGCAGCATACCGGTCACTTCATCCATCGCCCCTTCAGCAGTCTGAGCAAGGGAGATGCCGTCGTTGGCGTTGCGGTTGCCCTGGTCCAGACCGTTGATCTGGGAGGTCAGACGGTTGGAGATCTGCAGACCTGCCGCATCGTCCTTGGCGCTGTTGATGCGCAGGCCAGAGGCCAGACGGGTGTAGGAGGTATCCAGGGATTTGGTGCTGTTCATCATGTTACGCTGAGCGTTGAGCGATGAAACGTTGGTATTGATATACAGACTCATGATTCTTCTCCTAAGCTATTAAAATTTAACTTTAATTCACTCAGGCTTTATTTTGTTTTGTGCCTGATATGTTTAGTTAACGGCGTCTTTTAGTAAGACTTTAATTTCTTTTTTCTGCCTTTATGGCAGTAATTGCCGCCTAACCTATATATCGGCCTCTATCCCCCACTCTTGAGAAAAAAATCGGAGTTTTTTGCCATGGTGCGCTGCACACCCACGAGCAGAGGCCCGGGCCCCGCACCAGACATGGCGTTGTGGTCACTCTCCACCCGTCTCCCAGAAACCGGCGCTGGCTCCCACTTTTGCACGCCAGCATTGCTCATCCCCACACCTTGCCCCTAAAATCGCCGCCCCATCATCTATTGGACGTGAGTTGTTCTCCATGCAGACTCTGGTTGAGCAGATCGTTTACATCAGCGACATGTTTGGTACTGCGGTATTCGCGTTTTCGGGCGTACTGGTGGCGGGCCGCCTCAGGATGGACGGTTTCGGTGTCATGGTGCTGGCGGCGGTCACCGCCATCGGGGGTGGCACCATCCGCGACATGATCCTGGGGGCAACCCCCGTCTTCTGGGTGCGCGACCCCCTCTATATCTGGGTGGTCATTGCCACGGCGCTCATCGGCATGTGGATGGTCAAACTGCCCCGTCGCATGCCCTGGTATGTGCTGCCGGTGGCAGACGCCTTTGGGTTGGCGCTCTTTACCGTGATCGGTGCCCAGAAGGCCCTCAATTTCGGCACACCCGGGCTCATTGCGGTGATCATGGGCACCATGACGGGGGTTGCGGGCGGCATGATCCGTGACGTGCTGGCCCGGGAGGTGCCCATGGTGCTGCAAAAGGAGATCTACGCCACCGCCTGCATTCTGGGCGGCATCCTCTATACCCTGTCGCTGGAGGTCGGGGTAGAGAGGGTCAGCGCCATGCTCATCAGCATGCTCGGGGTGTTTGGTCTGCGGGTGGCGGCCATCTACTGGCACCTCTCCCTGCCCACCTTCTCGCTGCAGCGCAACTGAGAAGCTTCAGAGTGGGCGAGATCCCATCCCGGCAGGGACAAGATTGAACCAAGCCGGCTTTTCTGTTGTCATACAGGGGTCGTTTCAAGCCGGAAAACCTCATGCAAAAACTTGGGCTCATTACCACACTTGTTCTGATGATGGTGGCAGCGGCTCATGCGGGGGCACAGGCCCTGTTCGGGCGTCTGGCATCCACCCCGGTGCAGCAGTTCAACCAGCAGATCCGTCAGGCGAGCAGCAGTCAGCAAGGCTGGGTCAACGACTATCGCGAAGTGGCTCGCCGCTTCGTGGGCCATGAAGATGTACCCACCCGTATCCATGCTCAACAGCTGGACAACGATCTGGTGCTCTCGGTGGCCCTTGATGGCCAGCGTAGCGACATGCTCTACATCCTGACCCTGTTTCGCAGCAACAACCTGTGGCAGATGCGTCAGGCCGAGATGGGCTGGCGCTGTCAGGGTCAGGAAACCTTCACCCCGGTCCCCTGCCCCTGAGCGTCTACCTTCATCCGAGTGAAATAAAAAATCCGGCGCCTTGGCCGGATTTTTTATACGCGTCTTGCCGTCACATCACGGACGGTAGACCTTGACGTTGGCAAAGCCCTTCTCTTTCAGGTAAAGCGCCTGCAGTTTGCTCATCACGCCACGATCGCAATAGAGCAGGTAGGTCTTCTCTTTCGGCAAGTCACCAAAGGCGGTGGCCAGCTTGAAGAAGGGGATATGCATGATCTCGCGCCCTTCCACCACCAGCGGCTTGTCGTCATGCTCCTCCATGGAGCGAATGTCCAGGATCACCTCGTCGTCACCGCTCTCGGCGGTGGTCTCCACCTCCTGCACCTCGGCAGCGGTCTCTTCACCGATGCGACGAATGTCGAGGTAACGGGCCTCGGCCACCACCTTGTCCAGAATGGCAAAGTCGAAGTTCTCCTCTTCCGCCTCGATGCGGGAGAGCTCGGCCTTCACGGTCGGCTTCTTGGAAATCACGCCGCAATACTCCGGCATGGTCTCCGCGAACTCCAGGGTGCCGATGCGGCGGGCTTCGCTGATGATGTCCGGCTTGTCCCAGGTGATGAGCGGGCGCAGGATCACCTTGTCGGTCACCCGGTCGATGACGTTCAGGTTGGTGAGGGTCTGGCTGGAAACCTGACCAACGCACTCGCCGGTCACCAGGGCCGGGATCTGGAACTCGTCGGCCACCTTGGCAGCGGCACGCATCATCATCCGCTTGAGCACCACCCCCATCTGGCCGTTGTCGATCTTCTCGAGGATCTCGGCCACCACGGGCTCGAAATCCACCGCGGTGAAGCGCACCCGGTGGGAGGAGCCGAAACGGTTCCACAGGTGATAGGCCACCTGCTTGACGCCAATCTCGTGAGCCGCCCCACCCAGATTGAAGAAGCAGTAGTGCACCCGGCAGCCGCGCTTGATGAACTGGAAGGAGGCGACACCCGAGTCAAACCCGCCGGAGAGCAAGCTCAGCACATCTTCCTGGGTGGCGATGGGCATGCCGCTCAGCCCCTGGTGGATGGCGCTGACGATGAAGAGCTCCTCGCCATCGATCTCGAGGTTGATCTTCACATCCGGGTTCTTGAGGCGCACACCGTTGCTCACGCAGTGCTGGTTGAGACCGCCGCCCACGTAGCGTTCAATCTCCAGCGAGGAGAATTCGTGCTTGCCGTGGCGCTTGGCACGCACGCAGAAGGTCTTGCCCTCGAGCTGATCACCCCAGACGGCTTTCACCTGCTCGAAGATGTCGTGCAGGTCGGTAAACTTGCTGGCCTGCACCTCGAGGAAGGCCTGAATGCCGGGGATGCAGGCCAGGGCTTCGATGGCCTGCTCGCGGAACTGGTCATTGCGGGAGCTCACGATCAGCTTGTCCCAATCCATCCGCACCCGGGCATCGTCGTCGAAGCGGCGCAGGACATTGCGGATATTGCCCTGCAGGATCTTGATGAAGCGCTGGCGAACCGACTTGCTCTTGATGGTGATTTCAGGGAACAGCTTGATAATGAACTTCATGGTAATGACTCGGGTGGCCTTGATTTAAGGGCGCGAATTATATCAGAACTTTGTGACCAGCGCCTACTGCATGAGCGGCCGCTCACATTCCCCCACGCAAAGTTTGCCGCATCCGGGCAATCATGCGTATATTCCCACCCCTGCATCCTGGCAACACAGCATCCATGAATACCCATATCTACTACCCCGGCATGGAGGTACGCGACGAGCTCTGGCTCAAGTTTGCCCTGCTCTATCTGGAGCGGCTCGCCTTCGTCTTCACCGTCAGTGATAAGAGCGGTCTCACCGCCCTGCTGGAGACCCTGCGCCAGCAAACCGACCTGCTGGCCGAGCCGCCACAACCCGCCTTCTTCGCCCATATCACGCCCCAGGTGGAGAGCCAGATTGCTGGCCTGGTCGCCCCCGATTTTGTCCGCCACAAGGTGTTTGGCAACAGGGAGCTCATCGCCCGCTGGCGTTCAGCCCCCAACCACGACTGCTTCTGCCCGGCTCAGGCGGGACTGGAACGGCTGCACGGGTTTTGTCTGACCCACGGCTTTGCGACGCAGGATGAAGGGGGGATCAGAATGGCGCGCCGCTTTGCCAACCTGCTCTCCATGCGCCTCGCCCGTGAGTGGGCTCTCGCCAATGACGGGGCGCTGATTACCGATCACGACTATCTGGACCGGCTGCTCCACCTGCTTGAATCCCGCTATCACAACCGCGGTGGTCAGGATTGCTTCCATCTGGAGATCCCGCTGCAAGTGCCCACTCACTTGAGCGACATCCCGTTTGCAGAGCTGATCGCCCTGCGCAGCCGCAGCGGCTTTCGCCAGCAGCTGGCCGAGTTTAATCAGGCGCTCGATGCCCTGCTCGCCATGCTGGGCAGCGGCTACGCCGAACCCGCCGTGTTGACCCGCTTCGAGCAGGCCCAGCAGGGGTTCACACCCTTGCTGGGACCCGAGACCGTCACCCTGCCGCTCACCACGCTCGTCAGTACTGGCTTACCGGCCATGGCGATGATCCACCACCTCAAGGGGAGTCACCCACAGAGCGACCTGGTGTTTCATCCCATCAAGAAGAGCCACTTCCACCAGCGCAAGAGCCGGCATTTCTTCACCCGGCTGGGGCAGGTCAAGCCCTGACTCCCCGCCTCTGCCGGGGAATCGACAATCAACTGACGGCATCGGGACCATCACCGATGCCGTCAATATTCTGGCGCTCACCACGCCCTCAGGAGGGGTTTTCCAGCCGAAACTCGATGCGATCGCTGTTTCCCGCCTCATCCACCACCACCAGCTGATAGCGGCCCACCTTGCTCACTACTTGATCCCCGTCCCAGCGCAGCCGCTGGCCGTTGAGAAACCATGCCGGCTTGCCGACACCGCCCAGCACCCTGGGCTGCAACCGATAGCGCTGACTGCGGATAAGGTTGCCCTCCCCCAGTGCCAGGATGCGGATGGGGGCCTGCTGCTCGGCGCTCTGCCCCTCCCCCGCGCAGCCCCTGGCAAGCAGCGCCTGACGCCGCTCGCCGGGTGTTCGCCAAGGCTCCAGCGACAAGGGCCAGAGGGCCCGAAAACCAGATTGCGCTGCATCGGGGCAACGGGTCAGAGTCGGCTTGCCCGCGGCGGTCAGTGCGACCTGGCGCAGCGGCGAGGGCCAATCCATGGGATCCGGCAAGGTGGGAGGGTCGCGCCCTTCCAGCAACCAGGCGCTCTGATGCTGCAAACAGGCCTCAGGCAGGGTCGCGCTCCCCTTGCGCCCCAAGGGCCAGCAGATCTCCGCTTCGCTCACCGTGTTGGGTTGTGCCGGCAGGGGGCTGTTGTCCGAGAGCCGCGAATAGACAGAAAGCAGCAGTGGCACTGCCGCGCTCTGTCCATAAAAGCCGGGCATGGGGGTGCCATCGGGGCGACCAAGCCAGACGCCGATGGTCCAGCGACCGGAGACCCCCATGGCCCAGCTGTCGCGATAGCCATAGCTGGTGCCGGTCTTCCAGGCCAGCCGGTTGACCCGGCCGGTCGCCTCACTGGCAAAGGGCTGATCCGCGCGCCCCTGGGCGCTCAATATCTGCCAGATGATCCAGGCGGCCCCCGGGCTCAGCAAGGGGCGTGACACCGCCTGCTGCCCCGCCAGCCAGACCGGCATCGCCACCTGCCCCTGCCGGGTCAGTGCGCTGTAGAGCGCCACCAGCTGCTCGAGTCGAATGCCCGCTGCCCCCAGCGCGATGGCCGGATTAGGCTTGTCGGAAAGGGCCAGCCTCACCCCGGCGTTGTCGAGACGGCTGACCAGTTTGTCCGGCCCCAGCGCCTCCAGCACCTGCACCGCCGGCACGTTGAGGGATTGCTGCAGCGCTTGGGCCAGGGTCACCGGTCCCTGAAAGGCACCGGAGAAGTTGGCGGGGCGATAGTCCGAGCCCAGCCTTGGCGCATCGGAGAGCAGAGAGGCCGAGTGCACCAGCCCCTCGTCCATCGCCAGACCGTAGATGAAGGGCTTCAGCGTAGAGCCGGGAGAGCGGATCGCCTGCACCATGTCGAGGTAACCGTGGCGACGCAAATTGCCATACTCGGCGCTGCCCACATAGGCGCGCACCGCCATGGTTTTGTTGTCGACCAGGAGCAACGCCGCTGAGGTCTGTTCGGGGAAGCGACGGATATAGCTCGCCACCCGCCCCTCCAGCCAGCGCTGCAGATCCCCGTCTATGGTGGTGTGCACCAGGGCCCCGGCCTGATGGTCGGCGGCGAGGCGGGCAAACAGCGGCGCCTCCATCGGCGTGAAGTGACCGCGGGCCAGCACCGGCTCGATGCGTCCCTCCAACCATACCTGTTCGGGCCAAACGCCCTGTGCAACCAGCCGCTGCATCACCTTGTCGCGGGCGGTGCGGGCCCGCTCGGGATGCCGGTCCGGCCGGTTGCGGCTGGGAGCCTGCGGCAGCACCGCCAAGAGCGCCGCCTCGGCATAGGTCAGCTTGGCTGCACTCTTGCCGAGATAGGCAAAACTTGCCGCCTGCACCCCCTCCAGATTGCCGCCAAACGGTGCCCGGTTGAGGTAGACGGTAAGCAAGGTGCGCTTGTCATAGTGCCACTCCAGCTGCAGCGCACGGGCCATCTGGCGCAGCTTGCCGGGCACGCTCCTGTGGTAGGGCTCGATAAGGCGCGCCACCTGCATGGTGAGGGTCGAGCCCCCCGACACAGCGCGTCCGTAATGCAGCCACTGCCAGATCCCGCGCACCATGGCCACCGGATTGACCCCGGGATGACGCCAGAAGTAGCGATCCTCGTAGCCCAGCAGCGCCTCGATATAGCGGGGGGAGACCTGCTCCAGGGTCACGGGGTAGCGCCACACGCCGCTGGTATCGGCAAAGGCGCGCAGCGGTCGCCCCTTCATGTCGAGCACCACCCGCGCGTAGGCAGGATCGAGTGGCGGCGGCGGACATAGTCGATCCAGCGCCAGCAATGACAGGAGCAGTACTACAACGCCCAGCACCGAAAAGCGCAGCCAACGTGGCAGGCCACCAAGCCAATGCAAGCAAGCGCGGCCAGTGCGACCCAGGCTCAGCCAGCCACGCTGCCAGAAAGTGAGCGGGCGAACCCGCTCAAGGGAGGGTTTGTTACTCAGAGATACGCACCTCGTGGATATCCTCACCCACAGCCCGGATCTCGGGTCGGTACATATCCTCCACCTGGGTCGGCGGCACCTGATAGCGACCCGGCGTCACCGCCCGCATCAGGTAGACCAGTTGCTGGTTGCTCCCCTCGCTCAGATCCAGCGCCGCCGTGTAGCGGTCATCGCGAAACTCCTGATGCTTGAGGTAGTCGTTCCACTCGCTCTGCCACGCCGGTTTCCCCTCGATGGAGAGCTCTTCGAGCTTGATGCTGTTGCCAAGGGCCGGGTTCTCCAGCTCGAAGCCGGCGGGCACCATCTCCACCAGCAGGGCATCGGGCACCGCCGATTCACTGCTGACATTGAGCCGCACCACCACCAGATCGCCGACCTTCACCTTGGTCGGGTCAAAACGCTGACCGTCGCTGTTGAACCAGCTGCGGGTCACGCTCATTCCCTTGCTGATCCGTGCCGGCGCCTGCTCGGGGTAACCGACCAGGGTGCGCTGCACATAGAGCGAGCCCTTGCCCTCGTTGGTGACAGAGCTCGCCGCCAGTGCCTCGGGGGCACCCTGCTGCAGCGGAACCGAACCGCTCAGGGATCCACTGCCAAGAGAGGAGGTTACCCTGGCCTGCCAGTCGACGGCCGGATCGAAGCGGGCGAGTCGCAGCAGGGCGAGCCGCTCCTGGGTGCTGAGCCACTGACGGTGAGCCAGGGTGTCGGCCACTTTGCCACTGAGGGCCGGCCAACGCTCCGCAGCCAGCTTGTGCTGGCGCAGCAGGGAGAGCTCAAGGGCTTGGTCGCGCAGCGGCGAGCCGTAATCCCCCAGATAATCGTCCCCGCGCTCGGTCGCCAATGCCCGGCTGAGGGCCTTGGCGGCGTTCTGCTCATCCCCCATGGCCGAGAGGGCCAGCGAGAGGTGCAAGAGCGGCAAACCCGAGCGGGCGTGATCGGCCTGCTGCTCCCAGACAAGGCGCAGGGTAGCGAGCGGCGCCTTGCCCACCCGGGCCAGCACATAGGCACTGTAGGCCTGATAGGCCAGCCGGCTGTGCTCGGGGGCACTGCTCCAGCGCTCACCATACTGACTGTCGGTAAGATAGCTCTGCAACCGGTTCAGCGCCTGATTGAGCATCGCCTCCGGCACGGCGTCGCCCGCCTCCTTGCGCGCCAGCAGATAGTCGGCGGCATAGGCGGTGAGCCACTGCTCCTCGTCGGAGCGACCATCCCACAGGCCAAAACCGCCGCTTGGCAGTTGCAACCGCTGCAGCCGTTGCAGCAGGGCGCGTTGCACATCCGCCTCACTCGCCGCTTTCTTGCCCTCTGCGGGTTTGCGCCAGACGGCCCGCTCATCGGCTGTGGTCAGCAAGTAAGGCCAGGCACGGGACAAGGTCTGCTCCAGACAGGCATGGGGGTAGTCGGCCAGCGCCTGCCACTGGGCTGCCGGATCCCAGGGGGGAGTGCCGGAGAGGCTGAGCAGCCCCTGCAGATTGGCACGATCCAGCCCGGCCAGCTCAGCTGGCGCAAAGCTCATCTCTTGGCCGGGAGCCAGCATCTGGTAGCGCTGGCGAGTCTCGGCAGGCCAGGGGGAACGCAGCGGCAAAGTCCAGTCGCGGCTGATGGCAAAATCCTTGCCGCTGGCAGCCAACTGCAGGCTTGCCACACCGCTCGCCCCGGTCACGGTGAGCGGCAGGGTCAGCCACTGCTCTTCGCCGTTTTTAAGGGCCAGGGTGCCGGGCAGCTCGCCGTTTGCTTTCAGCCCGCCGTTGAGGGTCCAGGCAAGGGAGAGGGTCTGATCCTCACCGCTCATATTGCGCAGCTGCACCAGGGCCCGGGTCTCATCCCCTCTGGCGCCAAAGCGCGGCCAGCCGATCTCTGCCACCAGCGGCGCCACCACCTTGACGGCGCGCTCGGCCTCGCCCACCTGCTGTTCGTTCCAGGCCAGCGCCATCAGCGCCAGCTCGCCGTTGAAGTTGGGCAGATCGAGCGGGATCACCGCCTTGCCGCTCTCATCAAAACTCACCTCGCCGCTCCAGAGCGCGGCGATCTCGACCCGGCTCTCCAGCGCGCCGCCCTTTTTCAGCGGCGCCCGGTCACCCCCGTAGTTGAGGCGAGCCAGCTTGCCATCTTGCGGCGGGATCACCTGGCCGTAGTTGTCGAACAAGTCTTGGGCGAAGCGCTTGCGACCAAAGAAGATCTCGAACGGGTCGAGTGGCCGGTAGTCGCTGATATTGAGCACGCCCCGATCCACCGCCGCCAGCACCACGCGGCCCTGACTGTTGGGGGTGGAGGTGGCGGTCACTTCCAGCCGGGTGAGCGGCACCGCTTTGTCCGGCGCGCTCAGGGTGAGCGGCAGACGACGCGCTTCCCGATCCAGGGTGAGCGGCACCAGACCGACCGATCGCAGGCTCTGCACACTCTTTTGGCTCACCGGCTTTGAGTCACTGTCTGGCGCGGCGATCTGGGCCGAGATATGCAGATCATGGCGCAGCCACTCGGGGCTGACCGGGATCTCGAACTCGCCGCGGGCATCCTTGGCATCGCCATCGGCGCCCTTGAGCTCGATGCGCTGCCACCAGCGCAGGCCGTCACCATCTTCCACCAGCAGCAACCCCTTGCCGGGGCGCGGGGCCACCAGCGTCACTTTGGCCTTGTCCCCGGCCTGATAGGCGCGCTTGTCGAGAGTGATGGCGATCTTGTCGGGCCGTGCCTGCTCGCCACCGCCGCCCCAGGCGTAGCTGCCGATCTCCACCCGCAGGCTCGATTGATGGCCCTGACTGTTCTCCACCTCCAACCGATACCAGCCCGCCGCCAGTGGCAGCGTGAGCAGGGTCGGCCCCTTGCCATCCAGCTGCAGGGTCTGCTCCTGCTCCAGATAGGGCTGGCTGTTGAACTCGTACTTCCACCCCTCCCCATCGGCGTAGTGCCAGTAGTAGTCGCGGTACTCGTTGATAAGGCGCACCTTCACCGCCCCCGCCACCGGCTGGCCTTGCTCATCGAGGTTGAGGATCTGGAAGGGGAGCGGCTTGCCCCCTTCTACCCGATCCGCCACGAAATCGGCCTTGAGTGCCGGCCACTGGCTGCCGGCGGGCCAGCCATACTGGGTGCGGCTGCGATTGACGGCGCGGCCGCCGGGTTCGGAAAGCGACACCCTATAAGCCACCTCCAGCGGCCCGAGGGCACGCACCCCATCGAGCTCATCAGCAAGCGAAAAAGTCCCCTGCCCCTGCGCATCAAGGGTGAGATTGAGAGGCTCGAGATCCTTGGCCTGCTCGGCGAGCAGCACGTCACCCAGCGTGAACTCCTGCCACTGGGTAAAGGGCATGGTGGCGCGGCTTAACTTCACCTCCGCCTTGGCCTTGGTGGCGCTCGCTGGTGCGCCGTAGAGATAGTCCCCTTGCAGCGGCAAAGTGAGGGCGGCGTCCAGACTCGTCACTTCCCCATCCGGCCCCTTGCCAAGCTGCAGTTTCAGCCGCTCCGGCAGAAACTCCTCCACCAGAAAAGGCCACTCGAAGCGGCTACCGGCGGCAGTCTTGAGGTTGATGGTCCAGCGCCCGAGCGGCGCATCCTCCAGCAGATGCAGGCCGTAGTGGGCCGCGCCCAAATTGTCCGGCAGCAGGCGCTTTTGTTCGAGCAGCTGGCCGTCCGGCTGTTTCACCTCCAGCTCCACCGCCATGCCCGGCAGCAGCTGGCCATCCTGCCCCTTGAGCAGGATCTCGCTGTCGAGCCGCTCGCCGGGGCGATAGAGATCGCGCCCGCTGAACAGATAGAGCTGTTGGGCCTGCCAGGGCTGGGTGCCGAGATCGAAGGTGGAGAGATCGAGGGCCGCCCCATCGAGGCGCAGCACCGCCAGATGGTTGCCCTGCTCGGCCAGCAGCAGGCGAGCCCCCTGCACCTGATCGAAGCGGCGATGACCTTGGGGGTCGGTGGTTTGCACCTGCAGCCGGTTGCCCTTCTGGTCGAGCAGGGAGAGCTGCACATCCTTGAGGGGGTCGGCGCTGGCCAGGGAGCTGACGAACACCTCCAGCTCATCGCGGTAACGGCGGGCACTGAGCCCCATGTCGCTCACCGCAAAGTAGGTGGTCTCCTTGCGCCAGTCGTAGTTGCCAAGGGGGGACATTACCGCAAAGTAGACGCCAGCCTCCGCCAGCTGCGGCTCCTTCACATTGATGAGGCGGGTCTCGCGCCGGTTGGCATCGAGCTCCAGCGCATAGCGGCCGCTGAACACCCGCTTGGCCCGCTTGGTGATCTGTTCAAGTTCCCAGTTGCCCATGCCGGCACCGGGGCGATACTCGGCCAGGAAACGGGGCAGATACTCCGCATCGACCCGGAAGAAGTCGATATTGACCTCATCCACATTGACCGCGCTGATGGGCAGGCGCAGCTCGTCGCGCAGCGGCAATACCATGCCGCTCGCGGTAAACGACGCCCCCGCCTCCAGCGGCCGGGTCTTGAGAGTCCAGCTCTGGGGGGATGGGCCCAGCCCCGCCTTGAGGCTCACCTCGTAGCGTTTGTCGGGTTGCACGTTCGGGAAATAGAGGGTGCGACCATCGTCGGCGAGGATCCACTCCCCCTGCACCTGCTTGCCCCCTTCACTCACAGAAAGCCAGCTCTGCCAGTTTGCCTTGGGCACCAAGGGGCCGGAGAAGACCAGGGCCAGCGCCGGGGCATCGCGGTATTGGCGTGCATTGGCTTGCACGACTGAACTCGGCTCCCCTGCCTCCTGCCGGGCAGTGGATTCGGTGGTCGGTACCTGGCTGGCAGGCTTGTCGGGGCCACAACCGGCCAGCAGCAGCGCAGTGAGCCCCGCCAGCAGCAGGGCCGACCAGCGGCGCCCGGGGACGGCCGTCTGTTGCGGTGAGGAACAAGAGAAGCGAGGGTGAGAGTCGACGCGGCGCATAAAATGTCATCCCTGATTGGCTCGCTGCCAGTGCAGCGCAATAGCCAACAGGATAAGGGATCAGGCTCGCTTGACACAAAACTCATTGCAGTTAAAACGCCGGCAGCCTCCGCCAGATGCAACAGCGCCGACCCTGGGGTCGGCGCTCGCTTGTGGCTGTGACGAGTTACTCCATTACCGCCATCTGCCAGGTCTTGAAGCCGCCGGAGAGGTTCTTCACCTTGAAGCCGTGCTGGCTCAGCAGGCGACAGGCCACGTGACCGCGCAAACCCACCTGGCAGCTGATGAGCAGCTCTTTATCCCTGGGCAGCTCATGGAGGCGGCCGCGCAGCTCATCGAGGGGGATGTGCAAGGCGCCCGGGATGCGACCAAGCTTGTCGAGTTCGGGGCCATTGCGCACGTCCAGCACCTGCTGATTGGGGTGACGGGCCTCGACCTCGGCTGCGTGGCAGAGCAGGGTATCCCCCTTCAAGTGGTTGCTTGCCACAAAGCCCGCCATGTTGATCACATCCTTGGCCGAGCCGAAGGGCGGTGCATAGGTGAGCTCCAGATCCTGCAGATCAAACACGGTGAGACCGGCGCGCTGGGCCACCGCCAGCACGTCGATGCGCTTGTCTACCCCGTCCTTGCCGATGGCCTGGGCGCCGTAAATCTTGCCATCGGGGGCAAACAGCAGCTTGAGGCTGACCGGGTGGGCACCGGGGTAGTAACCGGCGTGGCTGCCCGGGTGGACATAGACCTTCTCGAACGGCAGCCCCAGCTGCACCAGCCGCCTCTCGTTCAGCCCCGTGCTCGCCACCGCCAGATCGAACAGCTTGCAGATGGCGGTCCCTTGCGTCTTCTTGTAGGTTTCGCTTCGCCCCAGCATGTTGTCGGCGGCGATGCGCCCCTGGCGGTTGGCGGGGCCCGCCAGCGGGATCAGCACGGACTCGCCGGTGACAAAATCGATCTCCTCCACCGCATCCCCCACCGCGAAGATGCAGGGATCCGAGGTGCGCATGCCCGCATCCACCTTGATGCCGCCCCGCGGTCCCAGCTCCAGCCCCGCCTTGGCGGCGAGCAGCGTCTCGGGCTTGACGCCGATGGCGAGGATCAGCAGCCCGGTATCGAGCCGGGTGCCATCACTCAAGGTCAGGCGTAATCCACCCCTTTGTTCTGTGGCCACGGCAGCGGTTTTTTCCGCCAGCACATCCAGGCTCTCGATGGCCGAGAGGCCGGTGCGCAGGCGCAGATCGATGCCCTCCTCCCGGATACGGGCATGGAGCATGTTGGCCATCTCTTTATCCACCGGCGCCATCACCTGATCGGAGAGCTCCAGCAAGGTGACGTCCAGCTTGCGCTGGTGCAACGCCTCCATCATCTCAAGCCCGATGAAACCGCCTCCCACCACGGTGACGTGGCGCGGCTGATCGTGCGCCAGCGCCGCCAGAATGCGGTCCATGTCGGGAATATTGCGCAAGGTGTGCACACCCGGGCTGTCAATGCCGGGGAACGGAGGCCGGATGGGGGCCGCACCCGGGCTCAGCAGCAGCACGTCGTAGGCTTCGCGCCGCTCTTCGCCGCTCAGCAGGTTGCGCACCAGCAGGCTCTTGCCGGCCCTGTCTATCTCGATGACGTCGTGAAACACCCGCACATCCACGTTGAACCGGCGCTTGAAGCTTTGCGGTGTTTGCAGCAGCAGGGCATCCCGATCCGGGATATCCCCCCCGATATGATAAGGCAGACCGCAGTTGGCGAAGCTCACGAACTCGCCCCGCTCGAACATCACAATCTCCGCCTCTTCGCTCAAACGGCGGGCACGGGCGGCGGCGGACGCCCCCCCGGCCACACCACCCACAATCAGGATCCGTTTCATCTGCAAGACTCCACTCAACAGGAAATGGCCAATAAATTAGACTTATCTAATTTAGAATTCAATGAAATTTTGTTTGCCACGGATTTGCAGTATTCTTGCCCTCCGACAATTGCTCAACAGGATAGTGTCAGTTCATGTCGTCTACCGCGCTCAGCCATCTTCCGACCGCCAGCCAGGCGCCCCTGTTTTTCCGCCTGGATACCCGTAGTCAACGGCTGGTCGCCCTGACCGATGTGATGCAGACGCCGCTCCACTGGCTCGACGAGCCCCGCAGTGCCTGGCCGGCCCAATTGCCGGACGCCCTGCGCCAACCCATCGAGCAGCGGCTGGCCAGCGGCAAGGGGGGCAAGCTGGTGCTGCGCTTTGACGCCCTCCTCTGGCACATTTCCCTCTCCCACGAGCAGGACGCCTTCTGGCTCATCTGCCTGCAGACCCAGTCCCAGGAGAGCGCCGCCAGCCTGTCCCTGCAACTGCCGCGCCTGAGCCAGATGGCCAGCCAGCAGCAGTATGACGCCATGCTGGAGAGCCTCAAGGAGTGCCTGGGGGCCGATCGCCTGATCCTCTGGCACTACCAGGCCCATGGCGCCCTTGGCGGCGAGCAGCTGACCCCGGTGTTCACCCTGGGGGTGGACGCGCTCGGTGCCATTCGCGGAGACAGCCGCTACATCCGGGCCCTGCGCGCCCGGGGCGCCCTGAGCTTCTCGGAGGCGGCCCACCAGCCCATGTTGAGCCAGCACTACTATCTGGCCGATGCCAATGTCTGCTCCCGCCTGGACGGCGCCTTGCTGGAGCAGGAGAAGCTCATCGGCGTGCTCAGCCTGGAGTATGCCGAGAGCACCCTCATCAGCGATGACACCCTGCAACTGGTGCGTCATTGCGCCCGTTTGCTCGGCCACTGGCAGCCGGACCCCGTGGCGACCGACGCCCCGGACCTCGCGCCTCCCCCGGGGCTTGCCAACCTGACCGGCAACGATTACTGCCGCGCCCTGCTGCGCTGGGCCATGGGCCTGAGCGGTGCCCACAGGGGCTGGATCGGCGAGTTTCAGCCTCGCGGCCAGGATCTCTGGCTCATTCCCCGCTGCGTGGTGGAGGGGGATGCCTTCGCCGTCGTCAAACCCATGCCCATGGACATCGGCCCGGGCCGGGAGATCTTCCAGCACGGGCAGAGCCTCTACGTGGAAGATCTGGCCCTGCGCTATCCCCAGTCCAGCCAGCTGCTGGCCCTCGACGCCAAGGCCTATGTCGGCATCCCCTTCCCGGGGCCAAATGGTCTCCCCCTGGGGCAGCTCACCCTGCTGCTCGCCACCCCCCTGGCCGATCCCGCGCCCCTGCTGGACGTCCTCTACGAACAGCGCGAGCGGGCCGCCAGCGAGTTGCAGCGCCTGGCCAATGACGATGCCCTGCGCCTGGCCGAAGTGGCCTTCAACACCCACGACGGCCTGCTGGTGATGGATCACGGGGGCATCATCCTCAAGGTCAATGCCTCCTTCAGCCGCATCACCGGCTTTGCCAGCGAAGAGATGCTGGGCCTGCACATCGACGCCCTGAGGCCCACCTACTATGGCGACACCCTCAAGGAGGAGGTGATCGCGGCGGTCAACCGGCAGGGATACTGGCTCGGGGAGGAACAATGCCTGCACAGGGAAGGACACCTCTTCCCGGTGCGGCTCATGGTGAGCGGGGTCAAGGACGAGGAGGAGGAGATCAGCCACTTCGTCTGCAGCTTCCACGACATCACCCAGGAGAAAGAGACCGCCCGCCACATCGAGCGCCTCGCCTACTACGACGACCTGTGCGATCTCTACAACAGGCGCAGCCTGACCGACATCATGCAGCGCACCCTGCAGGCCCCGAGTGGTCAGTGGGGGGCCCTGCTGCTGCTGGATCTGGACAACTTCAAATCCATCAACGACTCCCTCGGTCACGCCTGCGGCGATCTGCTGCTCCAGGCCGTGGTGGTGCGACTCAAGTCCCTGCCCCAGGAGAACCTGGTGCTCGCCCGCACTTCGGGTGACGAATTTGCCCTGCTCTTCACGGCACTGGGCCAGGGCTATATCACCGCCAAGATCCTGGCGGAGCACTTTGCCCGGGAGCTGATGGGGATCTTCCGTGCCCCCTTCGACATCGGCGATCACAAGCTGCACTGCAGCGCCTCCGTGGGGATCAGCCTGTTCAGCGATGACGACAAGGATCACCTTGTCCTGATGCAGCAGGCCGATACCGCCGTCCACATGGCCAAGCGCGCGGGCCAGGGCAACCATATCTTCTTCAGTGAAGCCATGGCGGAAAAAGAGAAGAGCAAGCTTTCTCTCAACAACCAGCTGCGCGATGCCCTGCGCAACAACGAGCTGGTGCTGCACTACCAGCCCCAATACCGGGTCGACAACGGCACGCTCTCGGGCATAGAGGCGCTGCTGCGCTGGCAGAAGGCCGACGGCACCATGGTGCCACCCGGGGAGTTCATCCCCATCGCCGAGGAGACCACCCTGATCCAGGAGATAGGCTACTGGGTGATGAAGACCGCCTGTGCCCAGTACAGCTTCTGGCTCAACAACGGTCTCGCCATCCCCCATCTGTCGGTCAACGTCAGCGCCCGCCAGTTCCACACCGCCGGTTTCGTGCAGCAGGTGGAGTACATTCTGCGGGACACCGGGGTGCCCCCGTCGCGCCTGCTGCTGGAGATCACCGAGTCCGTGGTGCTGGAAAACCGGCTGGAGAGTATCGCCAGGATCCGCCAGCTCAAGGCCCTCGGCCTGCTCATCTCCATCGACGACTTCGGCACGGGCTACTCGTCCCTGGCCTATCTGCGGGATCTGCCCGCCGACGAGGTGAAGCTCGACAGAAGCTTCATCCAGACCCTGGTCCACAGCGAACAGGACAAGGCCATCGTCAAGGCCATCCTGGATCTCGCCCGGGTGTTTCGTTTCACCGTCACCGCCGAAGGGGTGGAGGAAGAGGAGCAGCTCGCCGTGCTCAAGGCCCTGGGATGCCAGCATTATCAAGGCTTCCTCACCAGCCGGCCGCTCCCCGTCAAGGCACTGGAGAGCCTGCTGGGTGCCACCCCTGCGGGCTAAACTGGTAGGATTTATAGGGCTTTCTGTCATAAAATAACGACCGCTCGAACCTTGTCCGCACCATTGGAGTCGTCTATGTCAGTCATTAACCGGATCCCCGCCGTTGAATCCAAGGGACCTGCCACCCCCAGCACGCAGCGGATCCCGACCGTTGAAGCCAGCGACACCGGCACTACCGACATCATTGGCCGGATCCATTCCGTCGAGACCTGCGGGACCGTCGACGGCCCCGGCATCCGCTTCATCGTGTTCATGCAGGGCTGCCTGATGCGCTGCAAGTATTGTCACAACCGGGACACCTGGGACACCCAGGGCGGCCGCGAGGTCACCGTGCCCGAGCTGATGAAGGATCTCACCAGCTATCGCCACTTCATGAATGCCTCCGGCGGTGGCGTGACCGCCTCCGGCGGCGAGGCCATGCTGCAGCAGGAGTTCATCGCCGAACTGTTCACCGCCTGCAAGGCCCAGGGGATCCACACCTGCCTCGACACCAACGGTTTCGTGCGTCACTACGACGAGCTGCTCGACCGGGTGCTGGACAACACCGATCTGGTGCTGCTCGACATCAAGCAGATCAACGACGAGAAGCACATTCCCCTCACCCACGTCAGCAACAAGTACACCCTGGAGTTCGCCCGCTACCTGGCCTCCCGCGGTCAGACCATGTGGATCCGCTACGTGGTGGTGCCCACCTGGTCCGACGATGACGAGAGCGCAGAAGGACTCGGCCAGTTCATCGCCGAGCTGGGGGAGTGCGTCGAGAAGGTGGAGCTGCTGCCCTACCACGAACTTGGCAAGCACAAGTGGGACGTGCTGGGAGATACCTACGATCTGGTCGGCATCAAGCCCCCCAGCAAGGAGACCATGGACAGGGTCCAGGGCATCCTTGGCAAGTATCACCCCAACGTGAAGTATTGAGACAGGAGGCCGCCCGGCAGAGGGCGGCCTCTTTTCATTGCGCCGGCATTCGCCACGGCGCCATCAACGACAGCCGCATCCGGGGGAACCGCTCATGAGTGAAGGACAAGTCGCCGCCCTCCTGCTCTGGCTGGTGCTGCTCGCCTTCAGTCTGAACGCCTCCCTGCTGCGCACCCTTGGCGCCCACCCGCTCTATCAGCATCTTTGCCTCGGCGGCGCCATCGTGCTGGTACCGCTGTGGACCTTGCGGGCCGGGTTGCACGAGGGGCTCGAGATCCACTTTCTCGGCCTCACCAGCCTGACCCTGTTGCTGGGCTGGCGCCTCGCCCTGCTCGCCCCCTGCCTCACCCTGCTGCTCCTCGCTTACTTCGGGGTCATCCCCCTGGCCGACATCGGCTGGCAGGCCCTCATCGGCGTTGCCCTGCCGGTGGCCACCAGCTGGCTGCTGTTTCTGGGGAGCTGGGCCTGGCTGCCTCGCCACCTCTTCGTCTACCTGTTCGTGGCGGCATTTCTCGGGGGGGCGCTGAGCATCTCGGCCAAGGTGATCGCCAGCGCCCTGCTGATGGGGGTGAGCGGCACCTACTCCTGGCACACCATCAGCGCCGACTACCTCTCCATCTGGCCGCTGCTGCTCTTCCCCGAGGCGCTCCTCAACGGCATGACCATGACCCTGCTCGCCGTCTATCGCCCCCACTGGGTCAACACCTTCTTCGACAGGGAGTACCTGGGTCGCTGAACCTGCCCGTAGTCCATAAAAAAAGCCCGCAGTTGCGGGCTTTTTCTCTGCTGGCAGTCAGACGCTGCGCGGGCGCAGGTGGGCATGCCAGCGGGCTTCCCACTTCTTGAACAACCAGACGATGACGAAGGTGAGCAGCATGTAGAGCAGACCTGCGGTCAGGAACGCCTCGAACGGGCTGTAGTAGCGGGAGTTGATGATCCGCGCGGCCCCCGTCAGATCGACGATGGTGATGATGCCCGCCACCGCCGACCCCTGCAGCATGAAGATCACCTCGTTGCTGTAGGCCGGCAGCGCACGGCGAAACGAGTTGGGCAGGATGATGCGGGTGAGGGTCTGCCAGCGGGTCATGCCAAAGGCGCTTGCCGCTTCTATCTGCCCCTTGGGCATGTTCATCACGGCGCCGCGCACTATCTCGGCGGTGTAGGCGCCGGTGTTCAGAGTGAACGCCAGCAGGGCACAGAACCAGGCTTCCGAGAAGAGGGTCCAGGCCGCACTGTTCTTGAGCCACTCCCACTGGGCGGCACCGTAGTAGATGATGAAGAGCTGCACCAGGAGCGGGGTGCCGCGAAAGAAGTAGATATAGGCCCAGATTGGCCCCTTGATCAACCAGTTGCGGCTGTTGCGCAGTATGCCCATGGGCACCGCCAGCATGAGCCCCAGCATGAGCGAGGCGGCCACCAGCCAGATGGTGGTATAGAGACCCTCCCAGTAGGTGGGCCACTCCTTGAGAATGATCGAGAAATCCATGGCTTACCTCGTCTTGATGGCGTAGTGACGCTCGGCCCACTTGAGCGCCGAGGTAGAGACTGCGGTGAAGACCAGGAAGATCAGCGCCACCGCCATGTAGAAGGTGAAAGGCTGCTGGGTCGAGCCCGCCGCGAGCGACGCCTTTCGCACCATGTCATCGAGCCCGATGATGGAGACCAGGGCCGTGGTTTTCAGCAGCACCAGCCAGTTGTTGCCAAACCCGGGCAGGGCGTGGCGCATCATCTGGGGAAAGAGGATCCGCACAAAGACCTGGCTTGCCCGCATGCCGAAGGCACGGGCCGCCTCGAGCTCCCCCTTGTCCACCGCCAGGATGGCGCCGCGGAAGGTCTCGGTCATGTAGGCACCGAAGATGAAGCCGATGGTGGCGACCCCGGCCGCAAACGGGCTGATGTCGATGTAATCGGGCAGCAGGGAGACCCACTCCTGGTTCGGGTTGCTCGCCAGCAGGTGGTTGTTGTAGGCCTCGTTGACCCAGGTACAGATCCCGTTGATGAGCACCTGGCCGCCGAAGAAGAGCAGCATCATCAGCACCAGATCCGGGATGCCGCGAATGACGGTGGTGTAGGCCGCCGCGATGCCGCGTGCCCACTTGTAGGGAGAGAGCTTGGCCAGGGCCCCCAGCATGCCGAGCACCAGGGCCAGCAGCAGGGAGGCGAGCGCCACCTCCAGGGTGATCCAGGCCCCCTCCAGCAGAGAGGTTTCGTATCCTTTCAAATCAAACATATGCAATGCAGCTCCATCGCAATCGGGCCCGTCACTCCCAGCGGAAGGCAACGGGCCCGATGACTACTGACGGGATCAACCTGTCGTTGTTCGCCTGACGTCGGCTTACTCGCCGTACACGTCGAAGTCGAAGTACTTGTCGTTGATTTCCTTGTACTTGCCATTGGCACGCAGGGCCAGGATGGCGGCATTGAATTTCTCTTTCAGATCCTTGTCGGCCTTGCGCACCGCGATGCCGGCACCCTCGCCAAACCACTTGGGATCGGTCAGTTTCGGGCCGATGAACTCGAAGGCATCGCCCCCTTCCTTCTTCAGCAGGCCGTCGCTGATGGCGGCGGAGTCGGCCATCACGTAGTCGACACGGCCGGATTTCAGATCGAGGTAGGCTTCATCCGCAGTGCCGTAGCGCTTGATGGTGGCGTTGGGGAAGTTGTCGGTGATGTAGGTGTCCATGGAGGTGGCACGCTGCACGGCGATGGTCTTGCCGTCCATGAAGGCCTTGTCGAGCTGGATCTCGGTCCCTTTCTTGGCGGCGAAGCGCGCCGGGATGTGCTGGTACTTCTGGGTGAAGTCCACCTTCTTCTTGCGCTCTTCGGTGATGTCCATGGTGGCGATGATGGCGTCATACTTGCGCGACAGCAGCGCCGGAATGATGCCGTCCCAGTCCTGCTTGATCAGGGTGCACTTCACCTTCATCTCTTCGCACAGGGCGTTGGCGATGTCGATGTCGAAGCCTTTCACCTCGCCGCTCGGCTCGGTCCAGGAGAAGGGGGGATAGGCCCCTTCCACCCCGATCCGGACCTCTTTCCACTCCTTGGCCATCAGGCTACCGGAACACAGGGCCGTCATCACGGCAGTCGCCAGCATCAGCTTGTTCATGTATCTCTCCTTGATAAACACGTCGATCGTTGAAAGTACGGATGGTTGAAATTGAATCCCGTCCATCAATAGATGGACGAGATGAATTGCTTGAATCGCTCCGACTTGGGATGGGCGAAGATCTCCTTGGGATTGCCCTCCTCCTCCACGCGCCCCTGGTGCAGGAACATCACCTTGTTCGACACGTCGCGGGCGAAGGACATCTCGTGGGTCACCACCATCATGGTACGCCCCTCTTCCGCCAGCTCGCGCATCAGGCCAAGGACCTCCCCCACCAGTTCAGGGTCGAGGGCCGAAGTAGGCTCGTCAAACAGCATCACCTCGGGCTCCACCGCCAGCGCCCGGGCGATGGCGGCCCGCTGCTGCTGACCGCCGGAGAGGTGACCGGGATAATAGTCGCGACGCTCCCACAGCCCCACCCGGTTGAGCAGGTGCTCCGCCTTGGCGATGGCCTCGGCACGGGGCACCTTGAGTACCTGGATGGGCACTTCGATGATGTTCTGCATGATGGTCATGTGGGACCAGAGATTGAAGCTTTGAAACACCATGGCCAACCGGCTGCGGATACGCTCCACCTGGCGCATGTCTTCCGGCAGGCGTTCGCCGGAACGGCTGGTTTTCATCCGGATCAGCTCCCCATGGAGGGAAACGCTGCCCGATGAGGGGGTTTCAAGCAAATTGATACAGCGTAGAAAGGTCGACTTCCCCGAACCCGAGGAGCCGATGAGGGAGATCACATCCCCCTTGTGGGCCGTCATATCGATGCCCTTGAGCACTTCGTGGGTGCCAAAATACTTGTGCAGATCACGAACTTCCAGTGCGGCAACGTCGCTCATCCATTACAACCTTGTCTGTCCCTAGACGCCGCTTCGGCGTGACTCCACCATCGTCCATTTAACAAAACGTTAACCGATGGCAACCTTCAGCGAAAATATCATTGAGGTAGTGAAAAAACAATACAGAACCGAGGTATTTGGTGTTTTATCTGTATTTTTATTGGCCTATTGAGTATTTTTCAGCACTTTGTCTGCATAAAATCCATTTTTTGTCGCACCTTCCCTACCGCTCTTTTATACCCGCAGCGCACTGGTAGCAAGCATATTTCACCATATCCGCCAGATGTCATCTAAAAGGACTTTATTCACCCAGGCAGATTCCCCTTCTCTCGTCATTTCATGGGGATGAAATTGATTTTTCAGGTGATGTGCCCCTCTTTCTCTGTTTGCGTGCACAGCTGGCTGTCATCAAAAAACACAACAATATGATAAAAAAGTCCCGTATGGGCCATGCTGATGCACAGATCCGTGACACAGGTGCAACAAGTCGTGATAAGGTGCCGTTTTTCCACGTTTTGTGATCGAGGCCCCGATGTTGCTCAATGTGTTGCTGATCCTGCTGCCGCTCGTGATCGGCTATCTGGTTCCCCTCTCTTCCGCCCGTCTGATCAAGCTGGTCAACCAGTCCCTGGGCAAGATGGTCTACCTCATCCTGTTCCTGATGGGGCTGGGGCTGGCCTATGTGGAGAACCTGGGCAGCAACCTGGCAGTGATCTTCAAGGTGGCAGGGGTGATGCTCGCAGCCATTACCCTCTGCAACCTGCTGGCCCTGTGGTGGCTGGACAAACGCAGCCCCCCCACCCACGAGGCCAGCGACGGCAAGATGCCGAGCAAGCTGCACCTGTTATGGGAATCCCTCCAGCTCTGTTTCGTGGTGCTGGGGGGCGTCTTGCTGGGGCTGGTGGTGGACCTGCGTGCCCTGCCCATCGACAAGTTGAGCGAGTGGGCCCTGATGCTGCTGCTCTTGCTCATCGGCATCCAGATGCGCAACTCCGGCATGCGCCTGCGCCAGATCCTGCTCAATCCCTGGGGCATGAAGATCGCGCTCACCGTCATCCTCAGCAGCTGGCTCGGCAGCCTGCTGGCCGCCCAGCTGCTCGGCATGCCCTCTGCCCATGGCCTCGCGATGAGCTCCAGTTTTGGCTGGTATTCGCTCTCCGGCATTCTGGTAGCGGACAAGCTGGGCCCGGTGCTGGGCTCCGCCGCCTTCATCAACGATCTGGGGCGCGAGCTTATCGCCATCCTCATCATCCCGGTGCTGATGCGCCGCCACCCCAGCGCCGCCATCGGCTACGGCGGCGCCACGGCGCTGGACTTCACCCTGCCTGTCATCCAGAAATCCGGCGGCATCCAGGTGGTGCCGGTGGCCATCGTCTCCGGCTTTATCCTGAGCCTGCTCGGCCCCATTCTGATACTGGGGTTTCTCGCCATCTGAACCCCATGGCACGACAAAGCCCGGCACTGCTGCCGGGCTTTTTGTTGATGAACTGAGCGGGCTGGATGACAGGCGCCGGTATTCAGGTGCGCCACCGCCCCCCACTCATCACCCGCTCGATGGCGAACGTATCAGGATCGATCAGCAGCAGATCCGCATCCTGCCCTACCCCCAGGGTACCCTTGCTCGCAAGCCCCAGCGCCCTGGCCGGATTGGCCGTCACTACCGCCAGTGCCGTCTCCAGCGCCACCCCCTTGCCGCAGGCCGCCACCACCTCCTGCCACAGGCTCCCTATCTGGCCGCAGCGCAGCTCGATGAGCCGCCCCTCGCTGTCAAAGCGCGGCAGACTGGCGTTGGCATCCGAGCTGAAGCTGATGCGATCCACGGGCACGCCCGCCGCCAGCAACGCCACCAGGGCGTCGGCCGCGAGCCGCTCCCCGTCATCCAGCAGATCCGGGAAGCTCGACGTGGTGAGGTCGACCCAGCCGCCTGCCCGACCCCACTCGATGGCCTCGGCAAAGAGCCAGGGATTGCGGTTGCAGTGGGTGGGGTAGAGCTGGCGTTGCGGGATGTCGGTGCCGTCCCGCAGGGCCCGCAGGGGCGCCAGCGCCCCGCGGCCATCCCCCAGGTGAAAGAAGCTGACGCCACTTTTGCCGGACAACAGCCCGGCCACCCGCGCCTCGCTCGCCAGCCGCGCCAGCTCGTCGTGGGTGGGGGCGCTGGACCTGTGATCGCTGATGGCCACCTCCCCCACCCCCAGCACCTCGGGGATCAGCATGATGTCCGACTCCACCGTGCCGGTGAGGGTCTTGACCGGCAGGTGGTAGGAGCCGGTGTACATGAAGGCGCTCACCCCGGCGGCGCGAAACTCGCGTACCTTGCCGAGCACCTGGGCCGGGCTGCGGGTCAGGCTGTCGGTGCCGAGCGCCGCCACGAGCGTGGTAACCCCCGCCGCCAAAGCTTCCCTTGCCGAGAGCTCCGGCGTGCGAAAGCCGAAGCCTCCCTCGCCGCCCCCTCCCGTGATATGGGCGAGCGGGTCCACCAGTCCGGGCACCAGATAGCGGCCGCCAGCGTCCACCCGCCTCAGTGGCCAGTCAGCCGGAACCGTCAGTCCCTTGCCCATCCAGGCGATTCGGCCATCCGACACCAGCAAATCCTGCTGGCCGAGCGGGGCCGGACTATGGATCTGCGCGCCCTCGATCAGGGTCAACATGGGGTCTCTCCTTGCTGCATGAAAAAGGAGGGAGCAGGCTCCCTCCGACTGTTACCCATCAACCGCCATAGATATCGTACTTGAAGTACTTCCGGTTGATCTCCTGATACTTGCCGTTGGCGCGCAGGGCCTTGATGGCGTCGTTCAGCCTGGCCCTGAGATCCGGATCCCCCTTGCGCACCGCGATCCCCATGCCATCGCCAAACCATTGACGGTCGGTCAGGGCCGGCCCCACATAGTCGAACTTGTCGCCCCCTTCCTTGCCAAGCAACCCCTGTTCGATGGCCGAGGCGTCGGCCAGCAGGGCCAGCACCCGTCCCGCCTTCAGGTCGAGGTAGGCTTCATCGGCACTGCCGTAACGCACTATGGTGACGCTGGAGCCGAAGTTGTCGGTCAGGTACTTGTCGTGGGTGGTGGCCCGCTGCACGCCGATGCGCTTGCCCGCCATCCCTTCCGGCGTCAGCGTCAGTTCGGTGCCCCTGGCCGCCACGAAGCGGTTGGGAATGTGGGCATATTTCTCGGTGAAGTCGACCTTCTTGCGCCGCTCGTCGGTGATCGACATGGCGGCGATGATGGCGTCGTACTTGCGCGACAGCAGGGCCGGGATCATGCCGTCCCAATCCTGGGCCACCAGTTCGCACCTGACGGCCATCTGCTGGCACAGGGCGTTGGCAAGATCGATGTCAAATCCCTTGATCTCTCCGGACGCATCGGTCCATGAGAAGGGTGGATAGGCCCCCTCCACGCCAAAGCGTACCGTCTTCCACTCCTTGGCGGTGACGGGGGCGGCGAGCAGACAGGCAGCAACAAGGGCTGACAGGGTCAGTGTGGTCTTCATCGTGAGTACTCCATTACATAAAAAGCGCACAGGCGCGGTCAAGGCATCGCAGGCAGAGGCAAGCGATGGCCAACAAACGGCAAATTGCAGATGAGCGGGATTACGCCGCCATGGGCGTCAATGAACTGCTCCGGGGCCTCGACCTATTCGTCGAACCACTCGGAGAGATAGAAAGGCTTGAAATAGAAGGCCAGAAAAAAGCCTCTGGCTTTGCGCATCATGGTGATTTGTCGCGTCCTGTGACAAAGATGGCAAGTACCTTACCACGCCTCAAATTTGCCCAGCAAGGGGACTTGGGGATGAAACATCCTGCCCATGGTCAATCCGGCCACGATTCGTTAGGCTCGGATCACCCGTTCACGCCCAGGCACGCGAGCCCCATCCCATGAATTTTCTCGCCCACCTCCATCTGGCGGCCCATACCGGCAGCTCCCTCACCGGCAACCTGCTGGGGGACTTCATCAAGGGCCCGCTGCCGACGGGTCTGGCTGACCACTTCGACGAGGGGATCTGGCTGCACCGCAAGATAGACGCCTTCACCGATGCCCACCCGGCCCATCGGGCCGCCGTGGCGAGCTTCGCCCCCCCCTGGCGCCGCTTCGGCGGCATTGTGGTGGACATGCTCTACGATCACTGGCTCAGCCAGCACTGGCAGAGGTTCAGCGCAGCCCCCCTGCCCCGCTTTCTGGCGCAGAGCTATGGTCATCTTCTCCTGGATCATCACAGCCTGCCACAGGGCCTGCCGATGGCCCTGCGGCACATGGCCGAGCAGGACTGGCTGGCCTCCTACCAGTATCGGGAAGGGGTGGGGGCGGCCCTCAACGGCATCGGTCGTCGGCTGCGCCGCCCCGTGCCGCTCGGGGAGGCGCTCCACGCACTGGATCAGGCTCGCTGGACCGAGGCCGAGCACGCCTTCCTGCACTTCTACCCGGAGCTGATGAGCTTTTGCGAGGCGCAGATCGCCGCCCACCGCACGGCCACCTCATCCCCACCATAAAAAACGCCCCGAGCGGGGCGTTGTCATCGGGGGAATGCTCAGGCCTTGGGGCTGGCCGGCAGGAAGCGAAACGCCTTGGCCGGGACGAATTTCTCCGCCGTCTCCCCCGCATAGAGCTGCTGCTCGGTCAGGGGCAACTTGCGCACCGGGGCCCCCGCGGCGAGATCCAGTTTGTCCATGCTCACCCAGAAGGTGTTGGGCAGATGGGTCAGCTCGAAGAAGTAGCAGCGATGCTGCTGATCCGCCACGCTGCGCCACAGGGTGGTGGAGATGTTGGGCTGATCCGGGGTGCTGATCCCCATGGGTACCGAGACATTGCGCATCACGCTCATCACCCCGGCCACTGCCTCGTTGGCCTGGTCGGTCTTTGGCAGGGTCTTGATGTAGAAGGAGGCGCGGGCAAAACGGTCCGCCGAGCGGTTGGTGCCGGGCAGCATGGTGAGACCGCCAATCTCCTCCCAGTAGTCGTTGAGGGCCAGTTGCTTGTCAAAGGTCGGCGAGTTGGTCATCACCTGATAGCGGCGGTCGTGGTAGATCTGCAGCTTGCCCCCCACATACTGGAAGATGGCGGAATCGCCGCTCGCATCGGAGAGGGAGAGGTGCAGCTGGCCCGGCTTGCCATCCGGGGTCAGGGTGGTCACCACATAGAACTCGTCCTTCGACAGGGCGGCGACCGCCTCGGCCACGGTGGCGAAGTTGTCCAGCGCGTACTGGGCCCAGAGCGAGATGGAGAGAGTCTTGCGCGGATCCTTGTCGCTCGGGGTCACATACTCGGACTCGGTCAGATAGAGCAGGTTGGCCACCAGCCCCTTCTCGTTCATGCCGTCGGCAGTGCCTGCATCGAAGCCTGCCGCCACCACGGAGCCGTAGCGCGACGTCCACGTCATGGAGTGCGCACCAGCCTCCCCTTCCCGCGCGATGCCACGGGGCAGCGCCCAGAGATTGGTCGGCATGGCGCTGCGCCAGTCCATGGTACGACCGGTCACCACCAGCGCTCCCTCCCCCTGATAGACGGCGCGGGTACAGGCATCGGCGAGGGAGCTGACGGAGAGGGAGACGGTCAGGGCCAGCAGGGTCTTGTGCAACAGAGGGGAACGCAGGATTGTCATATGGATCACTCGAGTCTGTTGAAAACACAAGCATACCCCTTTTTGCATAACAGGGGCTGACTGAGGCTGGCAAGCCAGGTGGCAGATCTGTCAACAGAGGCGCTTCCCTGCCAATCAGCGATCAATATCCATAAATTAATCAAGGAGATAAGCAAGCCACTTCGGGGCGATACCGCCAGATGCCATTCGCTGGCTTGCGTCGGTTTCAGACACATTCCCTGCCCGCCAGCAGGCGGACAGGGAGGCGCTCAATCTTTCTTCTTGCGGATACTCAGCCCCAGCTCGCGGCCGCGCAGGCGGGCATAATAGATGGTGCCCACAAACGCCAGGGTGGTGAGCACCAGCTCCACCACCGCCAGCCACCGCTCCCCCTCATCCGTGGTGATCAGGGTCAGGGCGTGCAGGAAGTAGGGCATCAGCACGAAGTTGCCCCAGGCGTGGGTGTAGGGATTGCCCTGCACTATGCCCTTGAGGGGGAAGAGCAGCGGCACCGTCCAGATCACCGGCAACAGCCAGGGATTGAGGTCGGGGTGGGGCGAGAGCCAGAGGTGCCAGAGCAGCACCCAGGCCAGCAGGCCGAAAAAACCGGCCAGGGTCAGCAGGCGAGCGAAGCGGATACTCACTTGAGGATCTCCAGCACCTGCTCGGGCGGACGACCGATGCGGGCCTGCCCGTTCTTGATGACGATGGGGCGCTCGATGAGCTTGGGGTGCTGGTGCATGGCACGAATGAGATCATCGCCGCTCACCTCGCCGAGCCCCAGCTCCTTGTAGAGATCTTCCTTGGTGCGCATCAGCTGTCGGGGATCCGTGAAGCCAAGCTGACTCAGGAGGGTACGGATCTGTGCCTCGCTCGGGGCCTGCTCCAGATAGAGCACCACCTCGGGGGCGACCCCGTGCTGTTCCAGCAAGGCCAGGGTTTCACGGCTCTTGGAGCAGCGCGGATTGTGGTAGATTTGGGTCTCGCTCATGATAACTCCCTGATTAATCGCAAGATGGGACAAGAAATGGCGCTATTGTAGGGGAAACGGATGGTCAGGGTAAGCAGGAAGGCTATGGAAATGAAACGGATCTGTTGGCTGATTGTGGCAACCCTGCTGGGGGCCTGCAGCCCGGCACCCGACTTCACCGACGGCGCGGGAAAGAAGGTCAGCCTCGCGGATCTCGGTGGCAAACCGCTGCTGGTCAACTACTTCGCTCCCTGGTGCGCCCCCTGCCTGCGGGAGATGCCCCTGCTGGCAACATTGCACCAGGAAGGCCAGATCCGGGTGATCGCCATCAACTATGACCCCGCCTCCCCCACCGAACTGACCGAGCTGGCACGGCGCCACGCCATCAGGGTTCCCCTGATGATCCCGGATGACGACGCCCGCCTCCCGTTCCCAAGGCCCGGGGCGCTGCCCACCAGCTATCTGCTCGATGCCAGGGGCACGCTGCTGGAGACCCTGGTGGGGGAGCTGGACGAGCAGAAGATAGGCGAGATAAAACGCCGCCTAGCGAGCGCCCAATAGCAGAGCCATCCATCACATTCATGTCTTCATCATCAAGATGCGTTGAAACCGATGAAAGGCCCTATTTTAGCCTGCAAAACAAGGCGGGGTGCCCCCAAAGGAGCACCCCGCCTGCCATCAACCCGCTCCGGACTCAGCCCTTGAGGCTGTCCAGATCCTTCTTGGCCCGCTCCAGCTGGGTGATGCGCGCCTCGATGCGGGCCAGGGTCAGCTTGTCGCTGGTGGTGCCCCGGGCCACGATCAGTTCGTCGATGGCCGCCTGGTAGTCCCCGCGCAGGGAGAGGGTCTCAGCCCGCGCCATGTGCAGGTCCGTCATTCTGCCCGCCTTGCGGTAGGCGTCCGACAGCAGGCTCCAGGCCAGGCTGTTCTCGTCGTGCTCCCGGGCATAAGGGTCCAGGATGGCGATGGACTTCTTGTAGTTGCCCCCCTCCAGATAGGCGTTGCCGAGGTTCACCACCACCACCTCGTTGTCCGGCATCCGGGTGCGGAAGCGCTCCAGTCTGGCGATGGCCTGGGCGCTGCGCCCCTTGGCGAGATCGATGTCGGTCAGGGCATCCACCACGAAGAGATCCTCCGGGTGACGAGTCGCCAGCTCCTGCATCAGGGTGTCGGCCTCGTCGGTGCGCTTGAGCTGCAACAGGGCCAGCGCCTTGCCATAGATGGCGGCATCCTTGAGGGGGTAATCCCCCTTCTGCAGGCGGCTGTCGAAGTAGGTGAGCAGCGCCTGGGGCGTCTCGGTGCCATAGCGCACCTGGATGCGCACCTTGGCCAGCCAGAAGTCCAGGCTCGGCGGCAGGGCGCGCGCGCCATAGCTCCCGGCCCGGGCACGGGCTTCGCTGATCCGGGTCTCCGGCAGGGGGTGAGTCAGCAGCATCTCCGGCGGCTTGCTGGCATAGCGGTACTCCGCCGCCAGCTTCTGGAAGAAGTTGGCCATGCCCATGGGATCGAACCCGGCGTCATACAGCGTCTTCATGCCGATGCGATCCGCCTCGTATTCGTTGTCCCGGGTGTAGTTGATGGCCGACTGCATCGACAAACCAAGCGTGGTCTGCAAGGCCGCGATGCCAGCGGTGGGGTTGATCACCGCGAGTGCAATGGAGCCCACCAGGCCGGCCAGGGTCATGGCGGAGCTGCTCGCCTGTGCCTCCATGTAACGGGCGATGTGACGCTGGGTCACGTGGGTGATTTCGTGGGCCAGTACCGAGGCCAGCTCGCTCTCGCTCTCGGCGTAAAGGAAGAGGCCGGTGTGCACCTTGACCCGGCCACCGAGGAAGGCCGCCGCGTTGATGCTGGGATCGTTGATGAGGAAGAAGGTGAACGGGAAGCGCACCCCGTCGGCATTGGTCAGCAGCCGCTGGCCCAGATCGTCGATGTATTCGTTGAGCACGGGGTCATCGATGATGGGCAGGCCCGCCCGGGCAAAACGCATGAAGGCGTTGCCATAGCGCACCTCCTGCTCGATGGGCAGTGCGGCGACCCCGGCGGTACCGATGTCGGGCAACTGGTTGCTCCCCTGGGCGTGGAAGGTCGCCCCCATCAGGGTGACCAACAGGGGAAGCGATGCTATCAGGGGGGAAAAACGTGCCACGTTATCTCTATCTCCAATCAGACCCCAGCGGGCATCGGCAGAATACCCTTGCCATTCAAGGCCCACAAGCGTTGTTTCATCCTCTCATCACGGCCATAATGACCGCCACGCACGAGATGGAGTTCTCATGGAACAGCTCGACCTGACCCCTTGGCGTTGTCCCGAGCCCCTCATCCGGCTCAAGCTCTGGTTGCGCCAGGCCCGGCCCGGTCAATCCGTGTGCATCCAGCTCGGGGATGCAGGCTCCCGGCAGGACATTCCCGCCTATCTGCGCCGTCAGGGTCACCATGTCCAGACCCGGGAAGAGTCAGCTGCCCGCCTCTCCCTGCTGCTCGTCGTTGCCCGTCCCCCTCGGGACGCCCTGCTCGCCCCCGAGCCCATGCCACCCACCCCGTGAGCCGCCATTCAAGGAAGCCTCGATGTTAGATGTATTGAAGCGCTGGTATCAGACCCGTTTTTCCGACCCCGATGCCGTCACCCTCTTCCTGCTGCTGGTCTTCTGCTTTGCCGTGCTCTGGCTGTTTGGGGATCTGCTGGCACCGCTGCTGGTGGCCCTGGTGATGGCCTATCTGCTGGAGTGGCCGGTGAGTCGCCTGCAACGAGGCGGCCTTTCTCGCACCGTCGCTACCAGCCTGGTCCTGCTGTTGTTCATCACGGTGACGACCCTGATGCTGCTGGGCCTCATCCCGACGCTGGTGAGCCAGGGGGTCAACCTGGCCAAGGAGGCCCCCGCCATGCTGGCCCATGCCCAGGACTATGTCCGCACCCTGCCGGAAAAATACCCCGAGATCATCGACGTCAGCCTGGTGGAAACCATCATCGACAACATTCGCCAGCGCATCCTGACCGGCGGCGAACAACTGGTGAGCGCCTCTTTGAGCTCCCTCATCAACGTGGTGGCCATCCTCATCTACGCCATCCTGGTGCCCCTGATGGTCTTCTTCATGCTCAAGGACAAACAGGTGCTGATGGGAGGCCTGCGCCGCTTCCTGCCCCGCAACCGCACCCTGGTGAACCGGGTCTGGGTGGAGATGAACGACCAGATCATCAACTACATCCGCGGCAAGGTGATCGAGATCGTCATCGTCGGCATCGCCACCTATGTGCCCTTCGCCCTGATGGGATTGCGCTACTCCGCCCTGCTGGCGGTCGCGGTGGGCTTCTCCGTGCTCATCCCCTATATCGGTGCCGCCGCGGTGACCGTGCCGGTGGCCATGGTGGCCCTGTTCCAGTGGGGGCTGACCCCCGACTTCGCCTGGCTGATGGTGGCCTATTTCGTGATCCAGGCCCTCGACGGCAACCTGCTGGTCCCCCTGCTCTTCTCCGAGGCGGTCAACCTGCACCCGGTGGCCATCATCATCGCCGTGCTGGTGTTTGGCGGTCTGTGGGGCTTTTGGGGCGTCTTCTTCGCCATTCCCCTCGCCACCCTGGTCAAAGCGGTGCTCAATGCCTGGCCCAAGCGGGAAGATCTCCCCCGCCCCGCCCCCTGACCCTGGCAAGGGGCGAGGCCGGGTCTCGCCCCTTCCAGATACCGGCCACTAGCAGCACCTCCGTGACGCTGGCTCATGCTTGCCTTGTCGGGTTTAATTGAAAACCGACATCCGTTTGACTTGCTACGCCGGTCTGATTCGTTCCCACGCCCACCCACCGACAAGGATCTGTCATGTCCCCAGTCCCTGCCCTGCGCCATGCCTCTCTGGGTGCCTTTCTGGCACTGCTGTTCTGTTCTCCCGTCCGGGCAGACCTCGATATCGGGGCCCTCAGCGCCTTCTCCAGCGACAGCCCTGACAGCCCCATTCCCAAGGGGCTGGTGCTGGGCGGGGCCGTCATCGGCGGTCAGGCCCGTTACCAGCACCAGGACGATACCCTGATGCCCATCCCGGGGGCCCTCTATTTTGGTGACAACCTGATGTATCTGGGGGATCGGGCCCGCTACTACCTGAGCCGGGATGGCAACCTCTCGACCTATGCCTTCGGCCGGATGCGCTTTGGCAACCTGGACCCGGACGACGATCCCTTCCTCCATGGCATGGAGAAGCGCAAGGGGCAGTTCGAGGCCGGTGTTGGGGCCGATCTCATCACTCCCTACGCCCTCTGGAGCGTGCGGGCCACCACGGATGTGACCGGTACCAGCAACGGTCAGGAGCTGATGCTGTGGGCCAACTTCCCCATCATCCGCGGCCCCCTGCTGCTGATGCCGGGAGCCGGCGTGATGCTGCGCAGCCACAACCTCGCCAACTACTACTTCGGCTGTGTCTCGCAAGACGAAGCGAGGGCGGACAGGCCGGCGTGGAACACGGGCACCACCCTCTCCCCCATGGTCTCCCTCATCGGCAGCTATCGCTTCAGCGCCAACTGGATTGGCGGCTTTGGCATCAACTACGAGCGCTACGACGACGACATTGCGGACAGCCCCATCGTCCAGCATCAGGGAGAACTCTATGCAGGCTTCGGGGTGGGCTACATCTGGTAGCCCCATCCGGACTGGACAACAAAAAAGGTTCTTCGCGGGATCTTGGGGAAGTGGAAGTTGACAGACAGGGTGCTGGTAAACTGGCTGTCTCCAAACA